>NZ_JAUSCG010000124.1 GCF_030651615.1 Methanocalculus sp. | reverse complement strand
GGGGCATAGATTGAGACACCCTCTATTCGTGAAAGCCCCTTGATCAACCTTGTAGTGAGTGCCTCTTCATATCTTCTGATCGTCTCCATCCCGATCTTTTCCAGGTACTCAACAGCAACCCCAAGACCGATCCCACCGGTGATATTTGGTGTGCCTGCTTCGTACTGCTGGTACCCTGCAGCCGGCATATAGCTGTCTGCATGGACTTCTTCGATCATTCCCCCACCGAGGATCATCGGCCGGATGATCGGTTCTTTCATCCATAGGATGCCCGTTCCTGTCGGTCCAAGCATCTTATGGCCTGAAAAACAGCAGAAGTCACAACCGAGATCTGTTACATTCACCGGCATATGTGGAACCGACTGGGCTGCATCAACGAGAAGGAGTGTATTGTATCGTTTACAGAGTTCTGCAATCTCTGCAATTGGTGTGATCACCCCGATTGCATTCGAAGCATGGGTTACTGCAACAAGTCTGGCACCTTTTTTGATCTCCTCTTCAAGAGCAGCAAGGTCAAGGGTGAAGTCAGGTCTGATGCCAATGACAGATAGTGTAACTCCCTGTGTAGCAAGTGCTCTCCAGGGGAGGAGGTTTGAGTGATGTTCAAGGATGGTTGTGATCACCCTGTCTCCAGGCTGCCATGAGAGCCCATGAGCGACCATATTGATCGACTCTGTGGTATTTTTCGTAAAGACGGTCGTTCCATTGCCACCGCCGATGAATCTGGCGACCTTTTCATGGGCATGCCAGTACCGCTGTGATGCTATCTGCGTGAACCGGTGGATGCCACGACCGACATTCGCCCGGTACCGGTGTTCAAACTCTATTGCAGCATCCAGTACCGGTTCCGGAGACAGACTGAGGGCGGCGGAGTCGAGATAGATGGCATCACCAAGGATCGGATAATCCCGTCTGATCGTTTCTACCGGAAATGCCTCCTCCCTCATGATATGAACCGCAGGTGTTTCTGACTGCACCTTCCTCTTTTTGACCGCATTGTGCCGAAGGGTGAAGTCGTTATTGACAGGGATTTCATATTCCCTGCAGAGCTCTCGCATCTTTGGAGGGAGAGCTTTCCATCGCCAGAGTCCCCATTGATGATATTCGTCCGGGTACCCGGTCTTTCCAGTCCATTGTTTGAGAAATGCATCCCAGCGGTCGGTAAGATTGGTATGAGTGGATCTGAGGAGTTCATATTCACTTTCAAGCATCGCCGGGCAGAGGTAGCAGCCGATTCGCTCAAGTCCCATCTCATAAAGGGGGTTTATCGGAATCTTCTGCCACCAGAGATAGAGGAAGACCTCAAAAGCCCGCCAGCTTCTGATCGGTGATACATTCAGCTGGAGGGGATTTGCCGGGTTCTGGCTCGTTTCGTCAAGATCGGCACGATTCCATGACTCATACCATCTATTCCCCTGAAAGGTGACGGAAGAGCCGACCTCTGATAGGTAGATCCGGAGTGGATGGAGTTTTAAGAGTTTACAGCACCATCTGTGGTCTTTTCCGGGAGGTCCCGCCTTCTCAACTGCAGAAAAGAAGTCACCTCCTTTTCTGATGATATCGACTCCACATGACTCGACATACTCCACCGTCTCAGGTAGTTCGATCCCCGTATCAATGAAGAAAGCCTGTTCTACCCCGGCTTTTCTTGCAAGGTGGAGGACTGCTGCACTGTCTTTTCCCCCTGAGAACGAGACATTTGCTGTGGGACGATCCTCTCTATGTTTTTTGATGATTCTGAGTGCATCCCGCTCAAGGAGCTTGAGATGGTACTGATTCTTCTGAATTGCTTCTTTCCAATCAGGATTTTTCGGTGTTATCGGGGTAACCAGGGCAAGCTCCTTCACTCTGATATGGCCGTCACGAATGACTCCGGTTCCAAATCGGCTTCTATATTTTACTATGACTGTTCCATTGGATTCAGCTGTCTTTAAAGGAAATTTCTTTCCTCCGATCCTGATCTTCTTACTCTGATCGAGGTGTTCATCGAGATTGACAACACCATTCGCTGCATATTGCAGGATGTACGGTAGTGCTTCTGGTGATATCTCCAGGGAGAACTGCCGGGTTACAGGATCAAAGATGAGCCAGCCGAATCGCTCTCCATTCATGAGTATGAGATCTGATCTGTCTCTTCCTCCGGTCTTGTTCAGGAGGATGATATTTGGGAGTGGTATATCACCGAACCGGTCATTGAGCAGCCTCCCGATGAGATCCCGATCCGCATGAAGGGCCGGCCTCAGATCGAAAGGTTCGAGGAGTGGTATTGTCCGCCCTTCTGCCCCGCACCCGCATCGTCTGCCGATGAGGGGGACGTTGCAGGCATCACACCAGAAGAGGCTCTTCTTGACTGCTGGCTCTTGCATTTCAGTACATATATGTTCTGAAAGACGATGAAAGATATGGTGAAGGATTGGACCTTCGAGAACCAGCACCTCTGTTGTATAGATCCCTTTTCTCGTCTCTGCCGAATCGTTTAGGTGACCTCGTGCAGTTAGACCTGGTGAAAAAAAAATCAGATGAGTACGCGCCGGTCTGCCGGAACGATACTCCCACTTGTCTCAGGGGTTGTATCTGAGTGGTACTCAGTATATTGTTTGAGTGATACCGTCAGGTCGCGGGTGAATGCGAAATATCCAATCTGGGTGGTCTTGCAGAGTTGCATTGCCATATCCATTAAGCCCCTTGGATCCGGGCGCGCCTCTCCAAGCCAGATATGGAAGATATTTCCCCCGTCGACGATTGGGAAGAATACATGCTCAATCTCCATCCTCTTTGTCAGGGGAACTTTTGCCGATGGGGTGACATGAATCCCATTTGTATAATAGACCGGAAGATCAAGCGTCTTCTTTGATCTCTCAAGCAGATTCTTTGTATCGCCTTTAACGACTTTTAATGCATGAGGACGGAAAGTTTCATCCAGGAGGTCGGCAACGGCAAATCGCTGGCCGGTCGTCTCTGCAGGGGTGCGTGCAAGAGCAATCGTCATCCCGTGTTTTGCAGAGAGTTTCTTTGCATACTGCTCCATCTCGGTCATCGTCCGGACGGCAAACCGGAATGCCTCCTTCGTCTCATGAAGCTGTGACCCGATATGGTGCTCGACCATCTCATTGACTCCGACGATACCGATGGTATAAACGAGCCCATCAAGATCGACGGCAACTGCGCCACGCTCCTGAGTCTCTGGATCTTTTGGCCTCTGCATCGCAAATGGCATCCTGCCGTTAGCTCTGACAAGCTCCATCCACCGACGTTTGATCTTAAAGATTGAGACCGCAGAATCCATCTGTTTCTTCAACTCAGAGAAGAGTGACTGATCGTCGTGTTCTGCACGGTATGCAGCCCTTGGGCAGTTGACAGAGATCACCTGCCAAGATCCCATCGAGAAATGTTTTCCATCATGAAAATCGAGTTTATCTTCGAAACTGGTATCATTTGCCGCTGTTGTTGAGAACTGGTACGCACAGCACTGATAACAGGAGATTCCTTCTCCTGCACCACGGTATGCCGGAAGCTGATTGTCATAGTACGGAGTACCGAACTTTGAGGCGAGCTCGAAGGTCATCAGGTAGAGGTCACGATAGGTGGGAATATCAGGGTGATTCTTGTTGAACACCTCATCCTCTACCATGAAGTCGGGTTCGATGCTGATCTCGGGTTTTGGGAAGTTGAAGGGTTTTCCCCAGTTATCACCCTCAAGCATCACCTCCATCAGGGTCGAGAAGAGAAGGCGAACTTCGCGTTCGAACTCCCCATATGTCCTGATCGGTGCCTGTTTTCCATTCCAGACCTTGCCTTTGAAGACGATCGGTTTGTCCCGCCAGAGTTTTGGTACTCCGGGTGAGAGCTGGACTGAGGAGAAGACGACTTGGCCACCCCGGGCGACCATCATCTGGGTCATCTCGTACACAAACATCTGCATCAGCTGTTTGATCTCGGGTGTATCCATCCCTTCAACATAGGGTGCAAGGAAGGTGAGGAAATTATAATACCCCTGGCCGCCGGCAAAGTTTGTCTGGGCAGATCCGAGTGCCTTCACCGCATGCAGTACTGCAACTTCAGCACGTTTGGCAGGCCCTGCAACACTTGCTTTTGTGCCGTTTCCATCCGGCATTAAGCCATAGTAGAAGAAATAGCGGAGGTCCCAATCCTGGCAAAACGGCCTTGATCCAAAATATTCGAGGTCATGGATATGCATATCTCCGGTCAGATGGAGGTCGGCAAGCTCCGGTGGGAGCTGGAGGAGGTATTGTTCCTTGCTGATCTTGTCTGCCTTCTTCTTATGGGAGGTTTCGGCATTCTCCTGAAGGTTGGAGTTGTCTTTGGCTTCAAAGCCTCTTCCGACGTCGATGAGATGCGCGTCATAGACTGGTGTTCCGACACGGGTGCATACGTTTCGATAATCCACAAGCCCTTCTTCAAGCAGGGTCATGTTCATGATCTCACGGATGAGCGGGCCTGAGAGGAAGGTGAGGCCGAGTTTTTTAATCCGGTTCTCAACACTCAGTGCCACGCGCTCGGCAAGATCGCGCTCCGCTCCCTCTCTTCCATAGAAGGTCTCGACCAACTTGGTCTCCTGAAGGATCTGCTGGACGATCTTCTGCCGGTCCCAGTCCAGCATATGGCCATATGATGTCCTGACCTTCGGCATTGCGGGCTGAAATGCCCCATCAAGTGTCGATTGCCGTGTATCTTTCATGCAGTAGTCACCGTCTGCACGCATCTGCGATCGAGGCCTGTACTTCACCGTTCTGAAAAATTTCCTTCGAGGTAAGGTAGGTTTCTTCAATCTGGAGAACCGGTGCTTCCATCACAAAGACACCGTTCATTCTCAGATCGGTGAGCGCCTCCGGATCGTCAAGACTCCGTTCTGTATAGGATATTTTGTTGTCTTGAAGGTATTGTTTGAGTATCTCACAGTTTGGACAGACTTCGAGTGAATAAACGATTATATCATGAACATTAGACACGAGGAACACCCCAGGATTGCTATACATCTATATGTCCCTTATTGAAAAGAATTGCTCTATCTTACCCTCTCTCCAGATCATTTTTTTGGTACACATGAGTGGCACTTCAGCAAATCTTTACCCCTCTATAACGCAGAAGTATTCAGGATAATCATTATGGTAAGGGTATTCGTCGCTATTGATCTTTTGGAGTCTCTGCGGGAGGCATTCTCAGAGGTGCATGAGCCACTGCGCAGGACATCAGGGCGGCTTTCCATTGTTAAACCCCCTCTTCTTCATATTACACTAAAATTTCTCGGAGAGGTGTCTTCGGATCAGGTACATTCCATCTCAAACGCGCTTTCTTCAATACATATTCCACCCTATGATGTTACTCTTGCCGGGGTATCAGCAGACAATCTGCGGCACCCGCGAGTTATCTGGGCTACGGTAGAGGACGGTGGAAAGACAGCCCTGCTTGCAGAAGAGATTGATTCAGTCCTCGCCCCACTTGGTTTCCCAAAGGAGACGCGGCTGTTTAGGCCACATATCACTATTGCCCGGGTCAAAGAATACCACCCGGATATTCCGGAAGTGATCGCCTCTTTATCATCATGGAAGGGGGGGCGGATGCCAGTCTCGACATTTGTTCTGAAGAAGAGTACTCTCACACCCCATGGCCCTATCTATGAGACGATAACGGAGGTTTCATTGTGAGCCGGAGTGCCCTCGAAGAGATCATCCTCACCAGGATTAGACCGACACCTGAAGAGGTTGGGCATCTTCGCGCCATCTCGGATCAGATCATTGCATTCCTCATGGAACAGCATCAGCGTCCTGCTATGCTCGTAGGGTCAGTTGCCCGTGGCACTTTCGTCCGGGGAGACCGTGATCTTGACATCTTTATGCTCTTCCCGGTTGACCTTCCGCGTGATGGTCTTGTTGAACAGGGTATTGCTGTTGCGAGTGATGTTGTTGATCACTTCGGGGGAACCGCGGTGGAGAAGTATGCAGAGCATCCATATCTGAATGCCAGAATATACGACCTTGATATCGATCTCGTCCCCTGTTATCATGTTGCAGCTGCGAGTGCAATACAGAGCGCAGTGGATCGAACGCCGTTTCACACCCGGTACATAATTCCGAGGATTACCCCGTTTGTTGATGACGCACTTCTTATGAAACAGTTCACAAAGGCCGGAGGCATTTATGGTTCTGATCATATGACCGAGGGCTTCTCGGGGTACCTCTGTGAACTGTTGATCCTGCACTATGGTGGTTTCACACAACTCATTGAGGCGGCGTCAGGTTGGCGCCCGGGTCACCTGATTGATCCGGAGAACCATAGGCGACGTCCATTTTCTGAACCTCTGGTGGTGGTAGATCCAACTGATCCAAACAGAAATGTAGCCGCCGCCCTCTCACTTGACCAGATGTGCGCCTTCATTGAGCTTGCACGTTCTTATCAGAAGAGTCCTTCTGAAGTATTTTTTACACTTCATCGACCCGTCTCCTTCACACAGAGACAGGTTGCTCTTGCGCTATCTGAGCGGGGGACATCCCTCTACACGATTACATTTGAGACACCGGCGTATGTCCCCGATACTGTCGTCCCCCAGCTCAGAAAGAGTGTCATTGCAATCACCGAACTATTGGAGAAAGGTGGATTTCATGTCAACAGGACAGACTGTTCGATGGGGGAAGAGGTGTCTGTTCTTCTCTTTGAGCTCTTTAATGATACCGTTCCTCCAGTTGTCAGGCACATCGGACCCCCGGTCTGGAATGGTGAGAATCCGGAGAAGTTCATCAGGAAGTATGTGGAAGGCTCCCCTCTTTCAGGTCCATTTATTGAGGATGGGCGGTATGTTGTCGAGATCCGCCGCCGTTATACTGAGGCTCATGCACTTCTCTCCTCATCGATCCTCCTTGAAGCAGCTCTTGGCAAACATGTCCGGAAGATGATGGATAAAGGCTGGTCTGTCCGCAGTGGGGCTGACTGCTGGAATGAGGGTCTCTCATCTTTCTTTGCTGCATTCTTTGAGCGGTCGAGCCCCGCGGTAAGGATCATGAGAATGGGGAATAAATAGCGATTCTCCTTTCTCATCATCCGTTTTTCTCTCCAAGGGCTCTGATCCGATAGTTATGTCATGGTGAAGATGATGATCAACCTGGTCTCCCTATTCTGAAATCGAAAGGTTATTATTTTCAATTGCAATGGACGAATCTTCATATCATTGAAGAGCCATTCTTGCATGGGAGCATATGAATGAAAGCCGGAAGAGGGGATTTCCACGATGATATCATCGATTTTTTGCCAGATGCAACCTTTGTAATCGATCGTGAAGGACGGGTACTCGCATGGAACCGTGCGATGGAGGAGATGACGGGACTATCTGCCGAATCTATTCTTGGCAGAGGCGATTATGAGTATTCTCTTCCGTTCTACGGTGAAAAAAAACCGATGCTGGCAAATCTGATCTTCATGCCGGAAGACGAGATTGAAGAGCGATATGATACTGTTGAGAAGATCGGTGATACGCTCGTTGTGGATATCTTCATCCCTACATTTGGGCCTGATGGGGTGTATTTCTGGGCAAAAGCAAGCCCACTCTATGGTCCTGGTGGTGAGATCATCGGTGCTATCGAGACAATACGGGATATCACCGACCGAAAACGTGCTGAACAGGAGATCGTCAGATCTCACCAGAGTCTTGAAGAGATCATCAATTTTCTGCCTGATGCAACAGTTGTGATCAATCTGGATGGTATTGTTATGGCATGGAACCGTGCTATGGAGGAGATGACGGGGGTGCCTGCATCAGCCATGCTCGGTAAGGGTGATTATGAGTATGCCCTTCCGTTCTACGGTGTGAAGAAACCGATGCTGGCAAATCTGATCTTCATGCCTGAAGCCGAGATTGAAGAGCGATATGATACCATTGAGAAGATCGGCGACACGCTCGTTGTGGATATCTTCATCCCTACATTTGGGCCTGATGGGGTGTATTTCTGGGCAAAAGCAAGCCCACTCTATGGTCCTGGTGGAGAGATCATCGGTGCTATCGAGACAATACGGGATATCACCGACCGAAAACGTGCTGAACAGGAGATCGTCAGATCCCGCCAGAGTCTCGAAGAGATCATCAGTTTTCTGCCTGATGCCACATTCGTCATCAACCGGGAGGGTGTTGTCATCACCTGGAATCGTGCGATGGAGGTATTGACTGGGGTGCCTGCAGAATCAATGCTGGGTAGAGGTGATTACGAGTATGCCCTCCCGTTCTATGGTGAGAGAAGACCGATGCTGGCAAATCTCATTCTTCTTCCGGGTGCTGAGATTGATTCTAGATACTCTCATGTACTGCGTGAAGGTGATACCCTCATTGTTGATACCTTCATCTCAGACCATGGTGGTGAATCAGGCAGATACTACTGGGCGAAGGCCAGTCCTCTGTATGATCCACAGGGGCATATCACCGGTGCTATCGAGACGATACGGGATATCACCGAACGGCGGGAGATGGAGGGGCGTATTGCACGTTCGAATGCCGAACTTCAGATTGCAGCGGAGATTCAGCAGAGTTTTCTTCCCGATGTTATCCCACGGCTATCAGGATTTGATATCGCTGCCAGAAGTGTGATGGCAAAAGAGGTGGGCGGAGATTTCTTTGATGTAATCCCGTTTGAGCTCATACCGCTTGAGAAAGGGATCCTCGGTATCCTTATTGCAGATGTATCGGGCA
>NZ_JAUSCG010000122.1 GCF_030651615.1 Methanocalculus sp. | reverse complement strand
GCATCGTCCTGAAGAAAAGAGAGGATAAGGTAGAGGTCGATGATCTCCTGTTTTTCGTAGAAACCAAGCCCTGAATGGATGGAGAGTGGAATGCCATATCTCCTGAGCGCCCACTCAAAGACCGGGAGTTTTGTCCTTCTCTCTATGAGGATGGCGATATCACCGTATCCGGCAGGTCTTGGCCTTTCAATGCGGCTCCCATCCGGTGCCCGGGAGACCATCATCGTCTCCTGTGAGACGAGTTCATGGATTTTTCCTGCTACCATCTCAGCTTCACAGCGGGTCGTCTCTCCACTATCTGTCCCATCCGCTGCGAGGAGGAGGGTGACAGATCCGGATTCACTGCTCCGTTCCGTCTCAAGCATCTGGTATGAAAATTCCCAGGGTTTTCTGGACTCTGCCATTAAGGAGGAGAAGAGGTGATTGACAAATCCCATCACTTCAGGCGTGCTCCGGAAGTTTCTGTCAAGGGAGACCTCCCCTCCGCTGAGCCCGTCTCTGATCAGGTCGCGGGTATGCCGAAACTGCGTCACGTCTGCCCGTCGGAAGAGGTAGATCGACTGTTTAGGGTCCCCGACAACAAAGAGCCTCTCAGATGGTGCAGAGGTATCACCGATGATCCTTGCGATGATATCACTCTGTATCGGGTCGGTATCCTGATACTCGTCAACCAGAATATACCGGTACCGTCTTCTGAAATGCTCGTTGACGAGTGCATCATCCCGTATGAAGAGCTGATGGGTATGCCTGATAAGATCCTGGAATTCCAGCCCGTTCTGTCTCTTCTTTGCAGTATCCACGAGAGTGGTATATGCGGAAAAGACGGAACCGAGGTTTTTCAGAAACGCAATTGTGGTCTGTGTGAATGGGTCGTCTGGTGAGATGGAGCAGGTGAAGATCTCTTCTCTCTCCTTTAAAAGAGCCCTGAGCTCCTTGAATGAGTCTTTGAGCTTGTGAAGATCATCCCCCTCCCAGTTCTTCTTCTGCCCAATCGTTGCCTTAAAGTGCTGGTGAATGCGGTTGAGATCAGTAATAGATGAGATGATCGTTTCCGGAGAAGGATCTCCTGCAATCACCGCAAGGTGTGGCTCAACCGCCCGGAGGTACTCCATACCGGTGTCAAGGGTCCCGGGATACCTCCCCGCCAGATCAGTGAGTCTTCTTACCTGAGTCTGGAATGATGTATTCTGAAGCAGGTCAGCGATGGTATCTGATCGGTATGAGAGGGCCGTCTCCTCCCAGGCGGTAAGGATCTCTTTATCATCCCGCTCAAGTATGCTGAAGAATGACTCTGCATATTCACGCTCAGCATAGAGTGTATCAAGATACGATCTCAGATCCTTCTGGCTGAGCGCCCTGAGTACAGAGACGATGGCAGTATCCTGGTCTGTCTCGGAATAGAGGAGTTCCAGTATGCAATCGTCTTTGATTCTCCTCAGTGCAGGTTCATCAAGGACAGAGAAGCCCGGGTCTACTCCGGCTTCAATGGGGAACTCCCGGAGCACCTGGGCACAGAAGGAATGGAATGTCGAGACATTTGCCCAGAGGAGATCGTCCTGTATCTGTTCAAGCCCCTCCTTCTCAAGGACGGATCGCCGAATCCGGTCCTTCATCTCTGCTGCTGCCTTATCGGTGAAGGTAAGGGCGAGGATCTCACTGACCGCGACACCCTTCTTCTCCAGAAGATCAAGGTACTTCCGGACGAGGAGATGGGTCTTGCCGGTCCCTGCACCTGCAACAACGCAGAGGCTGCGGTCATGATGGAGTGCCGCTTCCGCCTGCCGTTCTGTCAGCCCTTTCATTCTGTTTCCTCCTCAAAGAGGCGCTGTTTGTTGAACCGGCAGACAGTCTTGTAGCTGCAGTACTCAGAACAGTCCTTCTCATCTGCAACCGTCTGGAACCGTCCGTCTCTGATACCGTCCAGGTATCCCCTCACCCATCCAAGAGATTCTGAGATGATTTCGGGAAGAGGGCGGTCACCCCCGCCTGTTGACCTGGAGAAGGTTTTAAAGTAATCCTCAACGGCTGCATCCCGGATGACAGCCTGGCATTTGACCTCTCCTTTCTTCACAGTATAATATGCACCACCGGCACCGATCAGGCCCATACCCAACTCAACTGCCCTGATATAGAGGGGGAGCTGAAGTGCTCTTCCTTTAGTGATATCCCTGTACCCTGGAGAGTTGCCTGTCTTGTAATCTATCACACAGAACCGTCCGTCCTCTGTTCTATCTATCCGGTCGATCCTCCCTGAGAGTCTGATTGCGCTCTCATCATCAAGGGGGATCACGATCGGGTCTCTCATAGATGCAGGATCACCATCATCTGTGATGGGGAGGCCGAATGAGCATTCGAAGTGTGCAGGGACGAAGGGTGAGGTGTTGAGCTTCATCTCATATCTGAGGAACTCTTCAAGGACTCCGACTCCGATATCGTCTGATCCAAGGAGCCTCTCCCCCTCGACAGTCCAGACGGGATTATTTCTGGCATACAGGTCAAGCTCCAGAGAGCAGATCGATCGGATCTCTCTGATCGCTGCCTGAAGGTTCTCCTCCCTGATGGTGCGATCACTCCTCTCCCTGAAGAACCTGTATGCGATCCTGTGGATGAGATTGCCCCGTTCGAGGCTGGTCAGATCGAGGTCGATCTCAGGGAGAGGTTCAAGAGAAAGGACATTCCTTGCGAAGAAGGCGAACGGGCAGCTTGCATATCGTTCAAGTGAGGATGCCGAATAGACCGCTTCATCTCCAAACCTCTCATGAAGAGACGTGAGTATCGCCTCATCATCTTCGAGGATTCCATCGTACGGAGAAGAGGGAATACCGCTTCTGTGGTACTCTTCAATGGTGATCCGGTGAGCAGCCATTTCGAGATCGAGATCCTGTGGGAGGAGTGAGTATGCACCCGCGTAATCTCCTTCTGCGAGGAGGCTGCCCGCAGCCTCCGCTCGTGCAAGCCGTGAGTTTTTGTATGACCTTTTTTCATTCTCATATTCAGGGAGGTCACGTAAAAATCCTGACCTGAGGAGAACCTTCTCACCATCGGTCTTTGGGTATGAGAGTGAGATGGTCTCTTCTGCTGAAGCGAGGGCTGCGAGGAAGTAGTACCGTTCTTCCCTGAGGATTTCAGGTCCGGTACGTGTTCCGAGCATCTTTGTTTCGAGGTTGGTGCTGAGGGGCAGACGGGTAGAAAGATTCGGTATGGTTCCTTCGGTGAGGTGTGCGATGAAGAGGTGGGGGGTTCTGAGATGGGTAATCTCACGGATACCGAGTACCTGAACGGCGTGCCGGGTCCTCTCTGTCGGTATCCGGGTTTTTGATCCCACAGTTTTCAGGAGAGAGAGGAAGGTTGCAGCGGTGATCTTCCTCTCAGGGATGATCCGGGCTGAGAGTTCGAGCCGGTCGAGTATTCTGGTGAAGGCGAGGAGTGCCCGGTCTTCGTCTTCAACCAGATCCTGATCGCCACTCTTCTGGATCACCGGGAGTGTGAGGGTGGTCAGGAGACTCCGGTATCTCCTGAGGTGATCGGTGAGTGTCTGATCCGATGTGAGCGTCTCAAGAATTTCGAAGAGGGATTCGATCCCGGTAAGAATGGCAAAGTCTTCTTCAATCTCACGCATCCGATAGATCCTCCTCTCTTCTGAGAGGGTCTCACAGTCAGCTTTACGTGCTTGGATCTGCCGGGTGATCCGATCATGCCAGTCGGATCGCCCTTTGGTGACACCTGATCGTCGTGAGAGCGAATCGAC
The DNA here is from genome assembly GCF_030651615.1 of Methanocalculus sp. Taxonomy (GTDB): domain Archaea; phylum Halobacteriota; class Methanomicrobia; order Methanomicrobiales; family Methanocorpusculaceae; genus Methanocalculus. The sequence continues at coordinate 3,671 of NZ_JAUSCG010000122.1, read as the reverse complement.
TTTTGCGCCATCAAGATGGTGGAGCTCTCCAGACTGATCCCAGGAGTACCTGAAGTAGGGGGATTTGAGGAGTGCCAGAAGGTCATCCCTCTGATATCCGAGCACCGGAACTGTAAGGACGAGGAGGAGGGATCGGATGATGGGAGCACTGTTGATGGTTCTGCCGGTGGACGTCGAGTAAGGGATGCCATACTCAGAAAAGATCTCTTCTGTCAGATGAACTGCATCTGCGATCGCCGGGAAGACGAGTGTAATATCTCCCGGAGCTGTTCCTTCATCGATGAGGGTGTGGATTTCGTCTGCTATTCCCCGCAATTCATCGAGGGGATCACGGTATGCGGTGATCCTGATCGTTGTCGGGTTCTGATCATCGAAGAAGCGGGCGAGCGGTGGGAGCGTATCTGTGGGTATGGTCTCGATTGACTTGATCTGAAGCCAGGAGCCGTCATCTGCAAAACACTTCGATTCAGGGAGATAAGGGATCGCATACTCGAAGCATCTGGCCGATCTCTTCAATGCGAGTATCAGGTCTTTCTCGATTGCGAAGGGTTCATAGAGGCCATAAATGAAGACTGACCGTGGTCCTCCGTCAGCGTCTATCTGTTTTGTCGCCCATTCGATGTTGGTCTGTTCATCGAGGAGCTGTTCTTCCCTGAGATACCGGGTATATGCCGAATAGACCGATCCGATCTGATCACTCTTCTGACTCTGAAGTAATCCGAGGGATTCCGGATAGTCAATCTTCTTCTCCTGCAGGACATCGAAGAGGATTCGGAGCTCCTTTGCTATGCCGGAACCTGGTTTTCTCTTCGGAGCAAGGAGCGGGTAGTCTCTGCTCTGAAGGAGTACACTGATGATCAGCTCTTTCTCATGGTTCGTGATCCGGATCTTTCCGCCTGCATGGGTATCCACAACTGCATCTGCGTATCCTCCGAGGGTTGTTACTGTTGACTGGATGAATGAGATGCCGTCATCAAGCAGACGCCTCCGAACCTCACGGACGAGATTGCTGGTCGGGAGGATGAGCAGAGTGGAGAAAGGGTCATCCTGTACCGCAGCGGTTGCTTTTTTGATGAAGAGGTCGAGGTGCCGGCCGGGGAGGATATGGGTGAGTGTCTCTGTCATGGAGGCTCCGGGGGAAGGTAGTCATCTGACTGTTCGGTGAGAGTTCTGATAAGGGTGTTGTTGAGGGGGTTTTTTCTTAGGGTTGGGTGTACGTTTGTTCACCTCTCATCCCCTGATGTATCTCCGTTAGCATTCTATAGGATGAAGGGGTAATTAACCAGATCAGAGAAAGGGTGATAATTATCTTCGCTGATCTCATCGAATTTGCAAACGACTTCATCGTCCCGATCATCTATTTTATCAACATGCTCTTTGCACTCACCGTCGTCTTTATTGAGCGGAAGAGCCCGACTGCGACGACCGCGTGGCTCATGGCCCTCTTTCTTCTTCCTGTCATTGGGTTTATCCTCTATCTCTTTGTTGGACAGAGCTTTCACCGGGATCGGATGTTCCGGGTGAAGAAAGAGTATGATGAGGCGATGACCAATCTGATTGAATCACAAAAGAAGGATCTCTTCAGCCATCAGATCCCGCAACTACACACTGTTTCTGATGCATACAAGCGGATGATGCTGATGCTGATGGAGAGCAACAGGGCAATTGTGACGACGGATAATGCGGTTAGAATCTTTACTGATGGAAATGATAAGTTTGCTGCCCTGCTTGAGGCCATCCGAAAAGCTGAGGATCACATCCATCTCGAATATTATATCCTCAAGGATGACGAGATCGGGCGGGAAGTCTTCTCCGCATTAACCGAGCGGGCAAAGGCGGGTGTCACGGTCAGGTTCCTCGGTGACGGGCTTGGTGCTGCCGGCCCGAAGCGGTCTTTCTTTGCACCCTATCTTGAGGCGGGAGGAGAGCTTGCCTTCTTCTTCCCCTCCCTCCTGCATATACGGCATCCGAGGATTAACTACCGGAACCACCGCAAGATCGCAGTGATTGATGGAAAGATCGGGTTCATCGGCGGGTTTAATATCGGTGATGATTATCTGAGCCGTGTCCCGGAGTGGGCCCCCTGGCGTGATACCGCTGTTATGGTGGAGGGTCATGCGGTCTCTTCGATGCAGATCCGGTTCATACTTGACTGGAACTATGCATCAAAAGGAGAACTAATCGAATTTTCACCTCGATACTTCCCCGGGTCCAACGATTCGGCAGAGAGACTACTTCCGATGCAGGTGGTGTCAGGCGGCCCTGATACCTACTGGAACCCGATCAAAGAGTCATATCTTAAGCTGATCAGTCTTGCAACAGAGTCGGTCTATATTCAGACACCCTACTTCATCCCGGATGAGAGTATCATGGACGCCCTTCGGATGGCTGCCCTATCCGGAATTGATGTTCGGATCATGATGCCGTCAAAACCCGATCACTTCTTCGTCTACTGGGCAGGATACTCATATATCGCACAACTCCTCGACGCTGGTGTCCGGGCCTACACGTATGATCATGGGTTTATCCATGCCAAGACGATTGTTGTTGATGAGGCTGCTGCATCGGTTGGGAGTGCAAACTGGGATGTCCGAAGTTTTCGGCTCAATTTTGAGACAAATGCCATCATGTACGATCATCAGATCGCAATGGTGCTGAAAGAGAAGTATCGTCTGGATCTCGATGTCTGTACCGAACTGACACCTGAGCGGCTTGCAGCCCTTCCATGGATGATCAAGTTGAAACAGTCGGTATCACGACTCTTCTCTCCGCTCCTCTGAATCATCATACTCTTCTTTTTTTGATGGAACAGTAGGAAGAGAGTTTTGTGCGACAGGATGAGACCAGATCTCTCGTCCGGCGCTTCTGATACCGATAGTGAGCACCTGCCTGTTCAATGGTGTATGGGACAAAGCTCCATGCAATGACTCCTGCAGTTGCACCTTTTGCCATATATCCGCCGGATGAACCGATAACCAGGTTCTCTCTCCGGATGATCCCATCCAGGAACTCTTCGACGGTGTCTCCTGCAACAGCAGAGACCACATTCCCGACATCGGAGAGGATATGGGCATCTGACCCGCCGGTATAGGGGATATCATGTGCCTCCGCATATAAAATCGCCTTCTCATTGAGTCCATACATCATCCCTCCGCATATCACCTCGATTCCGTCAATATGATCGAGGACACCGGGGAGCATCTCCTTCTCGACACATTTCAGGACCCCTCTGTTGATGCCGTAGTACCCATAGGGATGGGCAGCAATCCTGAGGCAGTCATAGTCTGAAGCGAGATTGAGACATTCCTGTACCGGCAGATTCTGAAGAAGGCCGGGTGTCTGCCGGTTCCGTTCAACAGTGAAATCATGGAAGAAATCTTCCATATCCCCCGCGGTATAGAAGTACAAGAGGAGGTGGGGACCTTCTCTTGTCTCAAGTTCGATGCCCGGAATGATCAGGATGTCTGATCGTGTAGAGAGCGCTTTGCGTGATCCGCTGATCTCATTATGATCGGTTATGGCAATGCCGATCTTCTCTTTTTCTGCATATCTCTTGAGATCGGAGATTGTTGCTCTGCCATCCGAATGGGTGGTATGCAGGTGCATATCAACAGGATGATACCCATCGGCTCTGAGTGAAGAGATATCTGGTTTGCAGTAACAGATCCGAT
>NZ_JAUSCG010000120.1 GCF_030651615.1 Methanocalculus sp. | reverse complement strand
CCCGATCGCAACAAAAAATACCGGCAGTGTATCAAGGAGCAGCTGGGTGAACTCCTGCTCCCGTCTTAATGCATCCTCTGATCGTTTCTGTTCGGTGATATCGATGACAATCCCCCGGAGACCTGCAATACCACCATCCCGAAGAATCGGGGATGCATAGACGATGATGGGAAAGATGCTCCCATTTTGCGAAACAGCACGGTATTCATTCGCTATACTCCCCTCTCTCTTCCCGGCAACCCCTTCCTGAAAGCTCTCGACCGCTCTCAACAGATCATCCGGATGGATCATGGAGAGGGCATTCAGCCCTGCATCAAAATCCTCTCTGGTATATCCAAACAGCTCAAAAGCCATCCTGTTTGCATAGGTGAGTCGCCCCTCCGGATCGGTCTCATAGATCGCCTGTGGCAGAAGCTCTGTAAGCTCCCGGAACCTGCTTTCACTCTCAAGAAGGGTCTTCTCAATCTTCTTGCGTTCAGTAATATCCTGTCCGAGTGCGATCGTTGCAGTGATCCTCTTCTCATCACCGATCTGAATATTCGCTGAGTTCCAGAGGACCGTTCTGATCGTACCATCGCGTGAGAGGATCGGTATCTCCACAGCATTCCAGACCTCACCTGAGATCGCCTGCTGAATCAGCTTCATTGAGGCATCCTCTGAATCCTTCGGAAAGAGCATCCGGAGGTTCTTCCCGATCGCCTCATCTTCAGGTATCCCCGTTAACTTCTGAATTGCATAATTAAACCGAGTGATTTCTACATCCCGATTCCAGACGATGATCGGTCCGTTTGCATGGTTGAAGAGCCCCTCCAGAAACTCATTTGACTCTCTCAGCTCCTGTTCCGTCCTGGTAAGGGTCTCCATCTGATGACGGAGTTCCTCCTCGGTTGCGGCTATCTCTTCGAAAGCGGCAGAGAGTTCGTCAAGTTTCTGATGTACCTCCTGCTCAGCTTTCTTCCAGTCGGTGATGTCCCGGATCGCTTCGATGGCACCGATCAGTTCTCCATTGCTGTTATACAGGGCAGAGGCAGTGAACCAGAGGGTGGCGCCGGCACCCTTCCTGAGATGGGGGATGGTGATCTCTGAGAAGAGTGTGTCATTGCGCCGTGTTATGAAGGGGTACTTCTCTGCTATTGCAGGATCATCTTTGAACACCAGATCGATCAGGAGAGGACGCCGTTCATGATAGAATGGGATAGCATATTCATAGTCCCCTTTACCGAGGATATCTCCGGATACTACCCCGGTCATCTCTTCCATCGCTTTATTCCATTCGATCACCCTTCCCTCCGTATCAATGGCGAAGGTCGCATCCGGGAGGAAGTTAATGATATCGGCCTCGCGACGCTGAAAGTCTCTGATACTCTCCTCTGCTCTCTTCCGCTCGTCAATAAACCGGGTGGTGGTGATGATGCCATTCACACCAGGAACCCCGATGAGGTTCACTGCGATCGATTCTGCCCAGATATATGAGCCGTCTGCTTTCCTGATCCGAAATTCTGTGGGATCACCGGAATTTGTTCTCAGATAAACGGTCCGGATTTCTTCGGTTACGCAGTTGAGATCATCAGGATGAATATATTCAAGCGGGCTTCTCCCCAGAGTCTCACCGGGTTGATAGCCGAGTATCCGCTCTGAAGCTCCGGTATCAAAGATGATTTTCCCTTCAGAATCGAGGATTCTGATCATATCGGAAGCATTCTGAACGATCGCCCGGAAACGCTCCTCACTCGTGGCAAGTGCGATATCATCCTGCCTGAGCCGCACCGCCTGTCTGATCTTATGCACGAGTTCGGCAAACTGTGATCTCGTTCCCCCCCTTTCTGGAGGTAAAAGTCTGCACCCTGGTTCAGTGCCTCAATAACAACCTCTTCACGCCCTTTTCCGGTGAAGATGATGAATGGTATGGAATCTCCGGAGGAGCGTACCGCTTTCAAAAATGCGAGCCCGTCCATCCCCGGCATCTGGTAATCTGAGACGATAGCATCATAGCTCATCGTCTTCATCGATTCAAGGGCTATCTCAGCTGACTCTGCTGTGTCGACATTAATATCACTATCCTTCTGAAGAAAGAGTCGTCCGATCTCAAGGAGTCCCGGCTCGTCATCGACGTACAGAAGATTAATCATGCCCTTCTCCTGGATAGGGCGGGATATCTGAAGGGTATGTCGCCAGGATACTGTATCCCGTCTTCTAATCCTCGGGAATACGTATGTGGATGATAAACTTCTGTTCGGGATGAGTGGGGAAAAACCCCATGCCCCTCAAACATCTGCATACTGCTACATGCAGTTTTATCATGATATATTTTTGTGAGGCTGGATATCAAGTGCCAGCTTCGTATCCTGATCTGATCACTCGCTCAAGGAGGCAGATAAGATCCCGGCCACGATATGGTTTTTCGAGTACTGCAGAGAATCCGTACTCCCGGTATGATGACATCACCGGATCATCAGAGTATCCGGAGGAGACGATTGCACGGATATCCGGAAACTCTCTTCTGAGATTATTCATCGCCTCTTTCCCACCCATTCCGCCGGGGATGGTCAGATCCATGAGAACTGCATCAAACCCTCTCCCCTCCTCCTCTCTCTCTCGATAGAGTGCAATCGCCTCATCACCGTCTCTTGCGACTGCGACCTCATATCCCCGCTGTGTCAGGATAACCGATGTGATATCAAGGATCGCTTCATCATCATCCATCACCAGTATCGATCCCCCATTCACCACCTCGTCCTGCAGTGTACAGGTTGTACATGGTACCTTTTCCCCGGATGCCGGGAGGTAGATAGAGAATGTCGTTCCTCCTCCCTCCTCAGATTCGACATCGATTGTACCCCCGTGCTTATTGATTATTGAGAGGCATGATGCCAGTCCAAGTCCGTTTCCGGTCTTCTTTGTGGTAAAGTAGGGATCAAAGATCCGCTTCAGATTCTCAGGGCTGATCCCACAACCCTGATCGGAGACCGAGATGAGGAGATACTTCCCTGCCGGATGAGTTACTGTATCCTCTGATAACGTTCTATTCTTCGCAGTAACGGTGATTATCCCTCCATCCCGCATCGCCTGATTCGCATTGATGACGAGGTTGCTGATCACCTGACTTATCTGCCCGGAGTCGACATCAGCGGTAGAGAGATGAGGATCAATGGTAATCTCAGCTTTTGAGGAGGTTCCCTGAAGAACAAACAGTGTCGTCTCTTTGATCAGCGTTGAAATATCCGTCGTCGCCTTCACAGGTGCACCCCCTTTTGCAAAGGTGATCAGCTGCCGGGTCATATCACGGGCCCGGAGTGTCGCCTCCTCGGCACGCTCTATGCGTTCAAGGGCAGATGACGCCTCAGGGAGTTCCATCCGTGCAATCATCAGATTCCCGGTGATCGCTGTGAGGATGTTATTGAAGTCATGTGCGATACCTCCGGCAAGAAGGCCGATAGATTCGAGTTTCTCAATTTTGATCAGCTCCTCCTCATGACGTTTCCTCTCAGAGATGTCACGGATAACAAGGACGCATCCGATCGTCTCTCCGCTTCTGTCACTGATCGGAGCTGTCGAGAACTCAATTGGGTGGGCAGTCTCTTTCGATCCTTCCAGGTACAGTCCTTTTGAGAGAGTGATTGGTCTGCCCTCTCCCATTGCCTGCTGTAAGAATGTGTTTATATGAATCCTCTCCCCCTCTTCATTGCTGAGGGTGAGAACGGCATTGATCTCCTGATGTATCAGGAGATCCGGACTACTCCCGATCAGATCTGCTGCAGGATTGTTGATCAGAATAATCTGTGATTTCATATCCGTCGTGATGACGCCGTCTGTGATGGAAGAGAGTGTAACTGCAAGGCGTTCTCTCTCAGCAGCGCTCTCCTCCTCCGCAGCAGTCCTCTTCTCGATCTCAGTAGTGAGATCATGGTTGATAGTAGATAGTGCAGCTGTACGCTCCCTTACAAGCTCTTCAAGATGGTTGCGGTACCGGGATAACTCCTCCTCAACCCTTCTCTTCTCGGTAATGTCTCGGGCAATTCCAAAAGAACCGATGGACTCCCCATTCATGATCCTCGGCTGAGTATGGAGATCGAGAACCCGTTCTCTTCCGGTCTTCGTCTGGATGATCACCTCAGATGACTGGGTGCCATGCTCTTCATCATTGCGGTCAGAGGGGAGGAGCAGTGAGATCGGTCTTCCGATCATCTCTGCCTTCGTATATCCCGTCAGGAGTTCAGCCATATTGTTTGTACTGGTGATCAACCCATCCCTGTCGGTTGTAAAGATCATATCATGAGCATCGTTGAAGAGATGGCGGAACCGCTCTTCGCTCTGTTTGAGGAGATCCTGCGATCTCTCAAGGGAGTCGAGCATCCGATCCACAGCTGATGCGACCTGTGCAATCTCGTCCTCACCTCTGAAATCGACCCTCTGGGAGAGGGACTGACCTTTTCGGATCGCTGTGATCCTGGTATTCAGCAGACTGAGCGGTGAGAGGACGGTCTTCTCCATGAGGATCATCGTTACCGCACCGCTGATGATCCCAAGAAGGACGAGTGAGAGGAGTGAATACTGGATTGCTGACTGCCCATTTTTAAAAATATCCCGTGGCATCTCGACCTTCAGGGTAAGTGCCGGATCTCCATTGAGATCATAGAGGTGCATATATCCGGCAACGGTGTGATCATTAAGAGGACTGACAGAGATCGAATCTCCCTCAAGAAGTAGGGACTGTGCCTCACGGATGTCAGAGGGAAGGTTTGGATTATGGTTTTCAAAGACCGATAGTACCAGATCCGTCTGGGATGAGAGTGCCTTCATCTCAACCGAGTCGAGGTATCGTCCGACGAGAATGGTACCGGATGGTTCTGCAGCTCCTCCCCGTCTGATGGCGGAAGTTGCGATGAGCATCGGCCCTGATCCGAGTACCAGTATGCCTTTCTGATCAATTATACCATGCTCAGAGATCTGCGAGAGGAGACTTCGTGGGGTCGGCATCACATGGCCATAATCCAGATTAATATATTTATGGTTCAGAATCTCCCCATTCCGGTCGATGAAGAGGATGATATTGAGATTGGCTCCGGTGAACTTTTCATCACTGAATACCGACTGAAAGTATGCGTGGTCGCGTGACTCGATGAAGGTGTTCGTCTCCTCTGCACGTGCCCAGGTGAAGGCGATCGCTTCCAGTTTTGCGATCTCTTGATTCATCGCATTCTCAGCACGCTCGACATTTTGTATGGTTGCCCCCTCCTCAAGAGCAGCAAAACCTCCCATCACGATCATCTGAGAGGAGATGAAGAGGAGTACCGTCATGATACAACATGAGATCCCGATCGAAAGGAGTGTCCTGATCCGGAGTGAACGGGGGAGTGCATGGTGGAGACCATCACAGACCCCGGAGAATCGGCTTAACCACCAAAAAACGATACCCTCTCCGATATGCATGGTTCTCTCTTCTGACATCAACCGGATACTGAACCTCGAACCCGCATCAACGCTCTTGTCAGAGAATATAGTGGTCGGACCAACATTCGGTCTCTCTGATATCTATAGAGGTCTCTTTACCTTCGATATCTCTATGCAGAGATGCTAAGCCGGTCTGGTGATATGGTATACACTGGCCAGACGATCTGGCAGCAGTCAGGAGGGGACCAGGTATATGAGTATATTGGGGCAGAGGAATATTTCGTGGTTAATTGCAGTTGTGCTGATTGTAGCAGGTCTTCTCCTGCTTGCTACACTCTATTTTGCAATAGTTGGTGTCGGGTCAGAGGAGGAGGATGCGGTGTCTGGTTCTCATTCGGTTGTGGACTTCACCATAGCCGGATCCACAACCGTTCAGCCGGTCTCTGAGATTCTGGCAACAGTCTATTCGAGGTCACATCCGGGTGTCATCATCAGAGTCGATGGTGGCGGCTCAGGCACCGGTGTCCGGAGAGCTGCATCAGGTGAGGTTGCGTTAGGAGCACTATCACGGCCTCTTCTTGATGAAGAGCGGATGACGTATCCAGGACTTCTGGTTCATCAGATTGGGGGGTCAGGTATCGTTGTCATTGCAAGCAGGGATTACCCCGGTGATATCATCACCTTCGAGGGGCTGCAAGCCCTGTATAATGATGAAGATGATGATGTATCTGCAATGCAGGAGATCCAAAATATCCGGGTGGTCGTCCAGAGACAGGATCAGTCCGGGACAGAAGAAGTCTTTGCGAGCTGGCTATTCCCCGGAAAGAAGGTGGTGGATGAGTCACTCCGGACCTTGGATCGAAGTGCTCATGGGTTGATTGCCAAGCTGGAGATGGAAGGGAATGCTGGTGTCCTCAAGGCCGTCAAAGAAGCATCCGGCGCCATCGGATTTGTTGACTTTGGGTATGCCGAACATGATCCCGGGGTGAAGATACTCCGTATCCTGGATCAGGGTGCAACGATACCGTTGCCTCGGCAGAGTTCTGATATCCGATCATCCATTCTGCATGAGCTCCGTGATGAAGGATTGAATGAAGAGCAACAGTATATCCCCGGTCTTACCCGGCCTCTCTCCTATGTCACGAACGAAACACCGGATCCGGAGGTTGCCCAATTCATCGCATTTGTCAGATCCTCTGATGCCAGGCGATATTTTAATGAGATAGGGTACTTTTCGATGGATGAGATTAACGAGAATAGTGCGGTGAAATGATGGAGACGACAGAGATTCTTATTGTAGAAGATGATCCGCTGATCAGACAAGTACTTGAGATCATGCTCAGGAAACTTGGGTATTCGATCTGCGGCACAGCCGCAAGTGGTGAAGAGGCGATCATGCAGGTGGTCGCGACGAACCCTGATCTGGTTCTGATGGATATTGGTCTGAACGGAGTGTGTGATGGCATCATCGCTGCAACGCATATCTTCGAGTTCTTCTCAATACCTGTCGTCTTCAGCACCGGACATTCGGGAGGGGAGTTTATTGAACGGGCAAAGGTTGCCCGGCCATTTGGTTATCTCACAAAGCCCTTCAATGACCGTGAACTCTATAGTACGATCGAGATAGCACTCAATTCGTATGAGATGTATATCGATCGATTCGGTAAAAAGGGGCGCAAGCTTCATGAACTCCTTCATCTTGATGAAGGTCTCCTCTTCCTTGATACCGAGGGTCGTATCGTCTTCAGCAATCCCTATGCTGAACATCTGATATCTCTCTCCCATCAGGATGCATTCTTCAAATATATCGGAGAGGTGATCAATTATGAACCGGCAGCATCAATGGTCGGTGAGCAGTTGACCCTCTGGGACCGCATACGCGAGAGCATCGCAATCGGCACCGGTCACGATATGATCATCAGGATGAGCGGCGGTAAAAAAAGGATGGTGCATATGTCGGTCATCTCAAGAAAGAACTGTCGGGGGACGACCATCGGCTATATCATCAAGCTTGAGCAGAAATTTGGGGAGTACAGGCCCTTATCCCGAAGAGCACAGGCAAGCTGATCTTATAAGAAATTATATATGGTAGTTTAGACTAACAAAAGGTTAGCCATACGGAAGATATGGCACGGAGGGTTAGATTATGGTATGGAATAAGCGAAGATATCCATTCGGATCGATCGGCCGTGAAATCGATGAGATGATGTCGGAGATGGAATCCCGGTTCCAGGATATGTTCTCCGGCAGCCAAACGCTTCTGCCTGAAGCGGGGGGTGTTAGTGACCGCCTTATGCCTGCAATTAAAGGAGAGTTCAGGGTCGATGTCTGCGACCATAATGACGAGTTGGTCATCGTAGCCGACATACCCGGCGTTCAGAAGGAGGATGTCCGCATCCGGCTCTTTGATCCACGAACGCTAGAGATCTCTTCTGAGCGTAGCAGTGAGAAAAAGGAGGAGGAAGAGAATTATTTCATGCGGGAGAGGATCTTCGGATCGATGTGCCGGAGGGTACGGCTTCCTGTCGATGTGGTTCTTGAGGGTGCAAAAGCAACCTTCACAAACGGAGTTCTTGAAATCCGTCTGCTGAAGAGTCCGAAAGAGGCGGGACAGTCGATTCCAATCGAATAAATCTTTTTTTTACCGATGCTTTGATGGTGTTTTGTGAAGAATAGAGTACCGATGGAGAAGAAACGGGTCAGTGATTATATGACCTATGATGTCGTGACGGTCGAAGCTGAGGGTACTGTAAAGGATGTTATCGCTCATATCCGTTCGACTCATCATGACGGATTCCCTGTTATCAGAGGGAAGAAGGTTGTCGGGTACATTGCGGCTCGTGATATCATCGGGGTGCATCCTTCCACAAAGATAGGAGAGATCATGTCGCGCCATCTGATCGTAGCCGATCCGGAGATGTGTATCACCGATGCAGCCAGGGTCATATTCAGATCAGGGATACAGAAACTGCCGGTGATCGATGAGAAGAACGAACTCGTCGGGATCATCTCAAATGCCGATGTTATCCGCTCCCAGATCGAGCATGTCTCACCAGAGAAGGTCTTCAACTTCATGACAACCCTGAAGAAACTCTATGGAATTGAGCCGACCCTGGAACGTGGAATGGTTCCGGTGGATAAACTCCGTCCAACTCAGGCGAAGATCTATCAGGATGAACTTGAAGGGCGGATGTATGAGATTAAAAAAGGGCTGGCTGAGCCGGTCATCGTCGTTCGGAGACCTGGAAAATGGATCATGGTGGATGGACATCACCGGGCAATTGCGGCAAAGAGACTGGGCATTAAAAATCTTGATGCATATATCATCACCTTCACCGAAGATATGGAACTTGGGCTTGAGCGAACAGCGCAGAGTATGAAACTATTCACTCTTGACGATATTCAGGTGATGGATTACGCGCGGCATCCGCTTGTCGCCATAACCCACCGTCTTGTTCCTCACGATTAACCGGTTAATCCCCGGTTATGATCCCTCACATCTGGTATCGAAGGTGTCATTAAGGACATATTCCTTCACAACTTCCCCTTCTTTAACATTCACCTCAGGCCAGAGCCGTGTGCGTGAATGAACGACCACACCTTCCCTCAGGATGGCGCGAGGTCCGATGACGGTATCATGTTCGATCGAACAGTGATCTCCGATGGTCACATCATTATCTATGATACTCCCACTGATGGTTGAACATGTCCCGATGCTCACTCCGGAGTAGATGGATGAAGAGAAGATCTTCGCCCGGTTATTGATGATGCAGTTGTCCCCAATGGAAGTATACGGGCCGATGATGACATCCTCCCCGATGTTCACACCTTTCCCGACAGAAACAGGTCCGATAACGCGTGACCGTGCTCCAAGGGTGATCAGGTCTCCAAACCTGACCGGGCCGGTGATCTGTGCATTATGTACGTTGAGTGTCCCCTGAATGGTGGTGATCCCAACTTCATTCAGCTTCCACCGCTCTGCCTGCCTGAGCATCGAAGGAGATCCGACATCAGTCCAGTTACCTCTGGCAAGCCATCCCTTCAGTGTATGGCCCTGATTCATAAGCGAAGGGAAGAGATCACGGGCAAAGTCAAACTTTCTCCCTGTCGGGATGTGGTC
>NZ_JAUSCG010000119.1 GCF_030651615.1 Methanocalculus sp. | reverse complement strand
CGATGACCGCCCATCTTCGCTGTTGAGAGGTCCGGTTAGAGAAGACGGATCCGTCCCATCACCAATAACAATCTCGGAAATTCTCCTCTTCAGATGAGCAACAAATGCATCATAGACTCCATCTTCAACAATCAGACGTTTTGGCGAGGTGCAGATCTGGCCGCAATTATATAATCGCAGCAGAAGAGCTGCTTCTGCAACAGCAACGGGATCGACATCCGAACAGACGATCATCGGGTCATTTCCTCCAAGTTCAAGTGTCACCCGTTTCATCGTCTCTGATCCGACAACAGCCACATGACGCCCGGTCTCTATCCCTCCGGTGAAGGAGATCTTCTTCACCTCCTGATGAGCGACCAGTGGATCGCCCACTTCAGCACCGGAGCCGGTGACGATATTGAGGACACCTCCCGGAAGTCCGGAACGCTTCATCACTTCACCAAGGGCAAGGACTGCCATTGGGGCTTTACTGGAGGGCTTTAATACCAGAGTATTACCCGTCACAAGTGCCGCACCGATCTTCCAGGAAGCGATAAGAACCGGCATGTTCCAGGGGATGATCGCACCGCAGACCCCAAGAGGCCGCCTCTGCACCACACCATACCCATACCTCGGAAGTGTATCAGCATATCCTGCCGAGACAAGAGATGCCGATCCTGCATAATATTCAAAGACTGCCGCTGCACCATATACTTCATCCTTTGCCTCACGGAGGGGTTTTCCCTGTTCGGTTGTCAGAATAAGGGCGATGCGATCAGCCTCTCTCCTAATCAGCTCAGCGCAACGGTACAGCAAACCTCCACGACGGGAGTTTGGAAGCGTTGCCCATGGAGTGAATGCATCAAGGGCCGCTTGAACTGCAAAATCAACATCCTCTCCACCACCCGCCGGAACCTCGCCGCATGCGGTCCCTGTCGCAGGATTATTGATCTGGATTCGCTCACCTGAAACGGATTCTAAGAATTGATCCGCGATCATCATCTGCATACCAATTGATCCCCGGTACGATCAGATAATGATGATGATCCGGATCGAAAGAGAAGGTATAACGGTAAATAACATCGAAAAGTACCTGAAGATGGAAGAGAAGTATTCATTCATTGCCAGGATGCCGGATGAGCCGGGATCGCTTTTGAAAGCATCAGATCTCATCCGGAGGTACGACGGCAATATCAATCGGATTCAGTTTGATCGGCGGATCGACAAGAACACGGTCTTCTTCGAGGTAACAGCAACCAAAGAGAATTATCACCTTATACGGGATGGGCTTCTCCAAATCGGGTATCTTCAGTCGAGGATCCCACCAGTCAATATCCTGCTATTTCATATCTATCTCCCAACACCTCACCGTCCGGGAGCTCTCTATGAGGTGTTGACAGCATGTGCAAAGGCAGGTGCCGATGTTGCCGGAATTGACTTTGATGATACCGGACAACACCCGGATCGTCTGACCATCCGGTTAAATGTTATTGAATCTCCACGCATTGAAGAGGTGATAGATGCCATCAAGAGCAGGTACCGGCTTGAGATCCTTGAATATGACGCACTCGGTGAAGCTCTTGATGAGACGATCTTCTACATCTGTTTTGCGCAGAAGATTCGCCCCTTCATCGGAGATGCAAATGATGAGTTTCTCCTTCCATTCCTCGGCGATGTCAACCATGTTGTGCAGGAGCTGACAAACCGGGGAGAAGATCCAAGAGCGGTCTTTGATTATATATACCGAATCGGCACATTTCTGACAGAAACTACCCGGGATGGTTTCTATGCAGAGATTCAACAGGTAGAGGCCCCGGATGGAGCATCTCTCGCATGCATTCAACCTCCGGGCGGAGGAAGCATCTTCATCTTTGATGCCAATGGAGAACGGTTGATGATCGACACCGGCTATGGTATCTATCATGATGATCTGGAGCGGATGCTTCATGAAACAGGCTTGCATGGATTCAGGGGGATCTCACGGATAGTCTGCACCCATGCAGATGCGGACCACTGTGGTGGAGCCGGTTTCCTCCCGATACCATCATATCTGCATCACGGAACCGATGCGATCATCGAATGTTCAAACAGAGGATATGGCTCCCGGAGTCAGGGCTTGATCCTTGAAGCTGTGTATACGGTGATAATCAACCTATTCTCAAAATTTTCGCCTCCAACGAATCGTATACTCTTCTCAAGAGACGGTACCGGCCTTCGTGGCATATTTCCGATTATCGATACCTTCAGAATAGGCGGCCACCGGTTTGAGGTGCTGGAGAGCCTTGGGGGCCATATCCACGGCCAGGTCTTCCTGTTGGCCCCGGATCTCGGCCTTCTCTTTACAAGCGATGCACTCATGAATTTCTCAAGTCTGACAGCTGATCGACAGCTGTACAACTCCATCGCCGATTTTCTTGTTACCTCAGTCAATGTCGACTCAGATATTGCGCGGCAGGAGCGGCGCGAACTGATGAAGCTGGCAGAGGAGATAGATGGGGAAATGAAGGGTATCGGCCGCAGGTGCCTGATCTGCGGGGGCCATGGTGCAGTATCCACTCTTGAGGATGGGAAGCTGACAGCATATGGGGAGATCCGCCACTATACACACCCTGCATAATCTTTTTAAGTTAAAAGTAATGGATATATCATGGCATCTCCACTTCTGGCAGTCATCCTGTCGTTCTTCATTCCAGGGCTTGGCCAGTTCTATACAGGTCAGTTTTTGAAGGCGTTCGCTCTCTTTATTCTTGCTGTGATCTTCGGTTTCTTCTCAACGATGCTCATCGGCATCCCCTTCTACCTGATCGTCTGGCTCTACAGCATGTATGATGCATATACCACCGCAGAGAGGGGTTAAGAGATGACCGGAGCTCCCATTCTCCTCCTGCTTATCACCGAATTCATCGCAGTCGTCTTCGTTGCGCTTGGATATTTTATCAAGATTAAAAAGATGACGAACCTGATCGCAGGATTTGATCCGAAGAGTTGCAGAGATCCTGAGGGTCTGATCAGTTGGATTGGAAACAGCCTTCTTGCACTGGGGATCGGAGCCGCCCTCATCTTTGTTGCGATGCTGATAGTTCCGGACTACTCACTCACCCTCTTCCTCATATACACCGCAGGAATTGTCCCAATAGCTGCAATCATCATCGCACTGGTTGCACGGAAGTTTGATAAAAAAGAGTGAATCAACTGGAGCTGAATTTTTCAAGCTCCATATCCCGCAGCTCTTTTCGCTTGATCTTTCCTGAGATCGTCTTTGGCAGATCAGGTACAAACTCGATTGCACGAGGATATTTGTATGGGGCAGTAACATGCTTCACATACTTCTGTATCTCGCGGGTGAGGAGATCAGATGGCGTATAACCATCTTTTAAAACAACAAAAGCCTTTACGATCGTCCCTCTGATCGGATCAGGTGCACCAACGACTGCAGATTCCTTAACTGCAGGATGTTCAAGGAGGGCAGACTCAACCTCGAATGGCCCGATCCGGTACCCTGAACTTTTTATGACATCATCGTCACGACCAACAAACCAGAAGTAACCATCCTCATCCATCGTCGCTTTATCACCGGTATAATAGAATCCATCAACGAAGACCTCTTTTGTTGCCTCTTCATTATCGAGATACCCGCGGAAGAGTCCAACTGGCCTTGGATCAGTTTTAATTGCGATCTTTCCAATCTCACCAGGAGCAACAGGGCGATTATCCTCATCGTGGAGTTCGATATGCCATCCGGGTGATGGTTTGCCGATCGAGCCTGCTTTTGGCTCCATACAGGGATAGGTACCAATACAGAGTACTGTCTCAGTCTGGCCGTATCCCTCATAGATGGTCACCCCGGTTGCATCCTTCCAGACCCGGATCACCTCCGGGTTCAGCGCCTCACCGGCACTGACACAATGTCGGAGTTGTGATAGATCAAACGCATCAAGATCGGCCAGAATCATCATCCGAAAGATCGTCGGTGGCGCACAGAATGTTGTGATCTCGTACTTCTCAAGGATTGGGAGAACCTCGGTTGGATTGAACTTCGTTCTGATATCATATACACAGACACCGGCTCCGCAGATCCAGGGGCCGAAGAACTTACCCCATGATGATTTTGCCCATCCGGTATCGGCAAGGGTTAAATGAAGATCATTATCTCTCAGATCAAACCAGTATCTCCCGGTGATGATATGGCCAAGAGGATAACTATGGTCCTGGAGTACCATCTTCGGCTCTCCGGTTGTCCCGGAGGTGAAGTAGATTACCATCGGGTCAGTTGCCTTCGTCTTTCTCCCACCAGAGAGGGGTGCGAGACGGTGTGACGCAGGAGCCGGGTAATTCAGTTCAACCGGATAGCTGATCCAGTTTGGAATCTCTCCATCGATAAGGAAACGAAGCTCTAATGATGGACATTGTTCGCAGATCTCCTCGACCTTCCATGCGTTCTCAACGTCGGTGACGATCATCCTGAACTTCCCAAGGTTGACCCTGTACTTCAGGTCTTTAGGTGTGAGCATCGTCGGGCAGGGGCAGAAGACAACCCCGAGTTTGATCGCTGCAAGTGCAAATGTCCACCATTCAGGAACCCTTGAGAGCATAATCAGAATACGATCTCCCTTCCCGAGGTCGCGTTTGATGAACATATTGGCTATCTGGTTTGAGAGGTTCATCAGATGACGGAAGGTATAGTATCTCTCCTCACCATTCTGATTGACCCAGATCATCGCCAGTTTATTGCGGTCTTTTTCTGCCATCGCATCGATGACGTCAAACCCAAAGTTATAGTATGCTGGAACATCAATGGAATGGTTCGCATAGCCTTTTTCATAGTCTGGCAGGTTCGGTTCGATAGGCATCATGAAGAAAAATATGTGTCATCGAACCTGATGAATCAGAAGGTTTTGTATCACCGCCTGTCAACCACTCGTTTTGGCCGCCCCTTCACCTTGTAGAGTTCCAGCTCTCCGGGTCCTGTAAAATGGAAGAGTATCTCAAGAGATCCGCTGATATATAATTCGCGAAGTTCTGATTTGTATCTGAAGAATGCCTTGAGAAAGATCTCTTTTATCCCCTCAGTATCAGATGAGGCAGGATCATGACATTCGAGGCTCACCCGGAGAACTGTTGAATCTGTCTCCCGCCCCCCATAGAGGAATGCTTCATACTCACCGGTAAGATACACCATATTCTCAGGCTGAAAGACGCCGCGCTCAACATCCACACGGTTAAAAGAACGATCCTCTATCCAGAACCGTTCACCTTCCCGCTCTGGTGTCTTGATCCGAACCGATGTCCTGCCACAGGCGCACCGGTCACGGGAGATGACTGCGGTTGCATCTTCAGTATCATAATTAATCAGGAGTGTTCCGCACCTCTCACCCACCGGCAGGAGTTTTGTTAAGATGATCCGCCCATATGACCCATCCGGAACAAAATGATCCATCCTGGGATTATAAAGATCCATATGAATGAGATCTTCCGGAACATGGAGTCCGGCCTTTGCGACACTCTCCCCACACATTGTACCCTCAGTACTCCCATAGGTATTGTAGATCTCACAATCCCAGAGACTTTTCAGATAGATCCGTGCCGCCTCGGCAAAACTCTCGCCTCCAACGACAAGGCGTTCAATACCTGATTCTAACGGATCGATTCCTTCTGCACTGAGCCTGCGGGCAAGGCGAATAAGTTTGAAGACCGACCCGATCACAACCGTCGGCCGATAGTTTTTGATTACCCGAATCGGAAAAGTACACTTGCCTTCAGGTATGATGGTGCTCCCTGTTCTCCTTGCGGCGAGTGTCATCATCGTCGCCCCGACATTCATCCCATAACTCGCACAAACGACGATTCTATCACCCTTGGATATCCCATATGACCGGAAAATCCGTGCATACTTTTCAGAGTACCGAAGCCAGTCCTGCCATGTGAGAAAGAAGGATTTGGGATTCCCAGAAGTCCCGCTCGTCTCATGAATCGTATAGATCTCATCCATATTAGCAGAGAGAAATTGAAACGAGTCGGTTATGGGGGGCTGGTTATTCCGGATCGTACTGCCTGATATGATCGGGAGATCAAGGAGATCCTCATGTTCGCGGATTCTGGAGATATCAATTGAATGCTCGCGAAACCAGTTCCTGTAAAAAGGTGAATGATCGTTTGCGTACTGTATTGTATACCGAACGCGTTCATCGATGACCGCATCGAGATCATCCCGGGGCATCGTCTCGATCTTCTCACGGAAATATCCTGGTTCACCCATAGTGTGATGCAAGGCATCGCTACAGATAAATCTTCTCACATGACCCATCTTCGATCGCTTCCTTTTTTACTGCACAGATTCGATTAGGTATACCAATGGCGAACCGGAAGCAGCTGACCCCTGCAATGCAGCAGGTGGAGGATCTGAAGAGCCAGTACCCCGGCTGTATCCTCTTCATGAGGATGGGGGACTTTTATGAGACGTTCTTTGAGGACGCAGTTATATGCGCACGTGAGCTTGAGATTGTGCTGACATCCCGATCAAATGATCCGGATGGAAACCCAATCCCGCTTGCAGGTGTCCCGTATCATGCAGGAGAGACGTACATCTCCCGCCTTGTGCGGAAGGGCTACCGGGTAGCTATCTGCGAACAGATCGAAGATCCGAAGAAGGCAAAAGGAGTGGTGAAACGTGATGTCGTCCGCGTTGTGACACCTGGATGCGCGATCGATCCGATGATCATCGATGCACCTGAGTCCAGATATCTCATGAGCATACTGCCGGATCGGAAGAATGAGGCCTTCGGCATCGCTGCTCTGGAGATATCGACAGGGGAGTTCAATGTCTGGATGGTATCAAAAGAAGAAGGACTTCCCGGCATTTCATCGATAATTGAAGCGAAAAGACCGATGGAGTGCCTTGTCATGGAGCGGACAGATTCAGGAGTACAACAGCTTCTCAGATCATATGATCTCCTTGTGACCGAGAGGCATCCCGGCGAATTCGATCCGGAGGAGGCAGAGAAGCTGCTCTCCCGCCATTTCAAGGTATCCTCTCTTGAGGTGTTTGGTATCATCGGGATGCCGCTTGCAGTCGGTGCTGCGGGTGCAGCCCTCTCATATGCTACTATCACTCAGAAGAATGTACTTCCGCATCTGACTGAGATCCATGTCACACATCCATCTGAAGGTATGATAATTGATGCCGTCACCCAGCGAAATCTTGAACTTACCCGCTCAGCCCGGGGAGATCAGAAGAAAGCATCTCTTCTTGGAACTCTTGATAAAACACGCACCCCAATGGGGCGAAGAACTCTTGTGCATGAGATCACCGCTCCACTGACGGATATCCCGGCAATAAATGAACGCCTGGATCTTGTTGAGTGGTTCATACGTAACCCGATTATCAGATCAAAGATCAGCGATCACCTGGGGGAATGCGGCGATATTGAGCGGATATCCGGGAGGATCGCCTATGGAAATGCATCGCCACGTGACCTGCAGGCACTTGCCGGGTCTTTGGAATCACTTCTTGGAGTTACCCTGTCTATTGAAGGTAACCCGCCAGATCTCATGGAAAAACTTGCAGGTGAGATCAGTAATTTCAATGACGTGATCTCGTTGATCAGATCTGCAATACAGGATGATCCGCCATTACTCATAAGAAACGGGGGTATCATACGCGAGGGATATGATCAGGATCTTGATTTGCTGAGGGGAACAGCCGGATCCGGGAGGGATTGGATCCTCTCGCTCCAGCAGTCTGAACGTGAGAATACGGGCATCAAATCTTTAAAGATCGCATATAATCAGGTATTTGGGTATTATATCGAAGTGACAAAAGCCAACCTTGATCGTGTTCCAAAGGAGTATGAAAGGAAGCAGACGACGGCATCCGGAGAGCGGTTTACAATACCCTCCCTCCGGGAGTACGAACGGGAGATAGCCACAGCAGATGAAGAGGCGCTAGCGCGCGAGACGGCATTATATATCGACCTGATCGAAAAACTTCGTCCGCTTGTACCTTCATTTCAGACAGGAGCCCGCGCGGCAGGAATGATAGATCTCAATCTCTCATTTGCAGTCATAGCTGAACAGAAAGGGTACATCCGTCCCCGATTACATACGGGGACTGCCATTATTATTCGAAACGGTCGTCATCCGGTTGTTGAAGAGAGTGTCTCCGAAGGCTACGTTCCAAATGATACCGATCTTGATAGTACAGAGGATCAGGTTCTCATTCTTACCGGAGCAAATATGGCGGGAAAATCAACGTATATGCGTTCAGTTGCCCTCATCTGCATTATGGCACAGTCCGGATCATTTGTCCCGGCGGATTTTGCAGAGATAGGGATCATCGATCGCATATTCACCCGTGTGGGTGCCTCCGACGATCTTGCCGGCGGGCAGAGTACATTCATGGTCGAGATGGTTGAACTCGCATACATACTCCGTCATGTAACTGATCGGAGCCTTGTCATTCTGGATGAGATCGGACGTGGAACAAGCACCGTAGATGGATACAGCATCGCCAGATCAACTCTTGAATACCTTCATGGAAAGAGATCTATTGGCCCAAAGACCCTCTTTGCAACCCACTTCCAACGTCTGGTTGAGGTTGAAGGTGAGCTAAAACGGGTGAGAAATTATCATTTTGCGGTACGGGAGACCTCAGATGAGATCACATTCCTCAGAAAACTCATACCCGGTGCAACGGATAGAAGTTACGGCATCCATGTCGCCCGGCTTGCAGGGGTTCCCGAGAGGGTCCTCAGCCGTGCACAATCTATCCTCAAAGAGACGCTTGTTGAAGAGAAGAGTGGAGAATCCGGTGGAAGACGGAGACCACGGTACACACAACTGCTCATATCGGATAGAGAAACCCATAATGAAACCGAAAGTCCGGTGCTAACAGAGATTAAGAAGATTGATCTTGACAGAATAAGTCCGATTGAAGCGTTGATTATCCTGTCTGAATTGAAGAAGAAGGCAGGTGAATAACGTATGACCGGATCAGTAATTCATCTCCTTGACGAAGAGACGGTCTCACATATTGCTGCTGGTGAGGTTGTCGAGAGGCCGGCATCCGTTGTGAAAGAACTTGTTGAGAACTCTATTGATGCCGGAGCAACTCGTATTCGCGTCCTGATTAAAAGTGATGGATCTGCAGTACAGCGGATCACCGTCATTGATGATGGGGATGGAATGTCACCTGAAGATGCGCGCCTCGCATTTCGTCAACATGCAACAAGTAAGATCAGCACACCCGACGATCTATCTGAGATTAAAACCCTCGGATTCAGGGGAGAAGCGTTAGCAAGTATCGCAGCAGTATCAGAGATCATCCTCTCAACACGCAGACGTGAAGAGATTGCCGGAATACGAGTACAACTCTCAGGTGGTGTTGTCACCAGTGAGTCGGAGTGTGGAATCCCTCCCGGAACGACAATCGAGGTATCCGGTCTCTTTTTCAACACCCCTGCACGCAGAAAGTTTCTTCGTACTATCTCAACAGAGCTGGCACACCTCTTTGACACAATGGAGCGGACAGCACTCTCCCATCCGGAGATCTCATTTCAACTTCTTCATCAGGATAAGGAGAAGTTCAGAACATCCGGACGAGGGGATCTTATCGGAACGATTCTGGATCTCTTCGGATCTGATATCGCAGAGTCGCTCATTTCGTTAACCCCACTCAGAGGTGAAATTGAGGTTGCCGGATATGTTGCCTATCCCCTCACCTCAAAGCGGAGCCGATCTCAGATATACATCTCGGTCAATGGCCGCCAGATATCTTCACCATCTCTTGTACGAGCGATTCGTGATGGTTTTGGAATAAGCATACCAAAAGATGAGTATCCGTTTGCTGTGATCGACTGTCGAATCGATCCAGGAGAGATCGATGTGAATGTCCACCCAACGAAGAAAGAGGTCAGATTCTCATCTGAGCGCCGTGTTGTCGATACTGTCAGGACAACCATCTGGTCTGCTCTAACGAGTATTCCATCCGGACAACCTGCATCTTACAATACAAAACAGGCTTCACTAACTATTGAGAATCCATCACCACTAGAATCCCTACATCCGGCACCCATCATCTCGGAGAAACCACTACC
>NZ_JAUSCG010000118.1 GCF_030651615.1 Methanocalculus sp. | reverse complement strand
TGTTGGTATCATCATAGGTGTTGTAGCCCATCGCGATATTGTAAGGAGGTGAAGTGACGATGAAATCAACTGAGCCAGCCTCCATCGCCTAAATTCCGTCAAGGCAGTCTGTCTCGTAAATCCGATTTTTCTCCATAATCAAGCCTCAGTATCTGGTATCATTCTGACAAGGGTCAGGGTGTAGTGGATCGTCTCTCCGGCATGGGGGTGGTTTGCATCGACGGTTACGTTTTTGGCATCGATTGAAATGACTGTGACTGGTGCCTTTCTGCCATCAGGTAATCCCACTCTGACGAGATCGCCGGGTTCCGGGTCGCATTTGATATCGAGTTTCTTTCTCTTGATCCGAAAGACCAGCCGCTTGTTGTACTTTCCATATGCCTTCTCTGGTGGGAGGGTGACTGTGCTGCTCTCCCCCTCTGCCATCCCTCTCAATGCCTCATCGAAGGCAGGGTTTATTGTTCCGGCTCCGATGACTGCTTCAACAGGTGTATCTTCTGCTGATTCCTCGATGGTTGTCCCATCATCGAGCCGTGCGATGAAGTTGACAAAGACTCTGTCACCAGGTCCTGGGTGTCTCATCTGATAAGTAATGTGCGGGGAATGGTGAAAAAAGGTGGGTGTCAGACCCCGGTCTTCCCTGCAGGCTCATCCTCAACTCCATTGCCGATGAGCGAGAGGATCGCGGGCATCACAATGATCGCACCCATCAGGGCGAATCCGACCGAGATGACGGTGAGGATTCCAAAGTTGCTGATGATCCCAAAGCTTGAGGTGATCAGTGCGGAGAATCCAAAGACGGTGGTAAGACCTGATATCGTGATTGCTGTTCCGATCTTCTGGACACTCTGGCGGATGGCTTCCATCTTTTCGAGTCCCTTCTCCCGCTCCTCATAGTACCGCTCCATGATCAGGATGGTGTATTCTGAGGCGATACCGATCGTCATCGAACCAAGTGTTGCCGTCATCGGAGAGTAGTCGATGCCGAGTTCGAACATAATCAGGCTGTTCCACCCGACGATCATCAGGATCGGAATGAGGGGGGTGACTGCTTTTCTGGCTTTGCGATAGACGAGGTAGAGGAAGGCGAAGATCACGATAAATCCAAGGACCGTCATCTGGGTCTTCGTCTCGCGGATCTGGGTGATGAGGTCGGTGAACATCTCTCCCTGTCCGGTGAGTGTTGCGGTTATGCCGGGTGGCGGCTGGTGCCAGGCGAGTTCATCCTGGAGCTGGTTGACAAAAGACATCCCGACAGTTGAATCCATATCGATGGTTGAGATCTCGATGAGTGCCATCGAATGGCCGCTCAGGTAGTGATCGCGGAGTTCGATTGGGATTGATTCAAGGACGCGAACGAGCTCTGAATCGGTCTCTGGAAGATTTCCTCCGTTATACTGGATGACGAGATTGGCGATGCTCCGTGTACCGGTGATCTTATCGTTCCTCTCCTGATACTGCTGGAACTCATGCATCCAGGTGATCGAATCAAGGGCAGAGACACGATCGCCCCGAACGAAGATCGGTGTTGCCGATGAGGGCCCCATCGCTCTGGTAACCTTATCGATCTGCACTTTTGCCGGCATATCCGGCGGTACAAATGAGTTTTCATCTGTGTTGACGATGATCTGGTCGTCGACTGAAAAACCTCCAAGAGCAAGGAGGAGGCAGATGGCGAGTATGATGAGCGGGAATCGGGATATTCCGCCGACCATCGCTCCAAGTCCTCTATTGTATTTATCTCCGATGGCAAGCCCTTTCTTCTCGGGGATGGGTTTTGGTGTGTATTTGAAGAGGATGGCAAAGACCGGCACAATGAAGAGTGCGGCGATGTAGCAGCAGATGACACCGATGACGCAGACCTCTCCAAAACTTCGGATCATCGGGAGGGGTGATGTCCACATCGCAAGAAATCCCATCGAGGTGGCGAGCATCGCATAGAGGATAGAAGGTCCGGATCGAACCATCGTCTCCCTCACCGCTTCAGGGAGGGGGCGGCTCCGCACCTCCTCATCCAGTCGTGAGTGGAACTGGATTGCATAGTCGATCCCGATCCCGATAAGGACGGGGAATGCTGCAATCGTCACCATGTTGAGTTTGATGCCGGTAAGCCCCATGAACCCGAAGGTCAGGATAAGGCCGCTTGCAACGATACCTACTGAGAGGAGACGGTACCGTACCGCACTGAAGAGGAGACCGACAGCGAGAACCATCAGGAGCATCGCAATGCCGATCAGGCTCCCCATTGAGGTCCCCATCTCGTCCATCATCTGCTTTGAAAAGGCAGGATTTCCGGTGAGCGAGACTGAGACGCCGGGTGGGGGTTCTGAGATCCCAATCAGCGTATCGATGCTATCGACGATTCTGAACTGGGTGTCCTGATCCAGTCCTGCATCAAGAGTGACCTGGATGATCGTCATCGATGATGCAGGCACCAGGCGTTCATAGAGTGCCGGATTAATCTCTTCTTTTGCTGCCTGTATCTCAGCGATTGTTGTCGGAAGTTCACCTCCGTTTGCTGCGACGATATAGTCTGTAATTCCTGTTACGCCGTCTACATACTGCTCCCGTCTGAGATCTGTTTCAAGACGTTCAAGATAGGAGAGGATGAGTGGGTTTGTCACATCCTCAGTTTCGACCAGCACCATGATGCTGTCGGATGAGAAGGTGCTCTGGTATTTGTCGAGGAGGATGTACCGGGGTGTATCAACATCGATATAGGTCTCCGGGCCCGTCTCCATCGTGGTAAGGGTCATCCCATACAGTCCGATGACGAGGAGGAGGAGGATCACTCCTGCTATCTGTGCAGGATACTTGTTTACTCCTTCAGAGAATAGCTCGTAAAGTCGCATGCTGGTTCGAAATCTCCTTTAAAAAAAGGGTGGTTACTTCCGCTTCCGGTAGTACCAGTAACCGCCAGCGAGGGCAATGACAAGGAGGGCACCGATGATCATCGGTGAGATGCCTCCTTCACGGGGGACGACTTCTACTTCGACCTTCATCGTCTTTGAGATCTGTGTGTTGTCGAGGGCATCACGATACCTGATCTCTGAGTCGAGGCCGTAGATCTTCTCGGTCGCACCCGAATCGACATTTAAGATGTATCGTGCTACTTTCGTCTCCCCCGGTGCAAGGTCGCCCAGGTACGCGGTATCATCGTTTGAGGTGAAAGGGTCGACTGCGGAGATCCGGGCTGTTGCACGGTAAACGGGTGCTTCGCCAACATTCTTATATTCTACATCGATCGTGGTCTTCTGACCCGGGCTGACAATGGCTGGTGGTGAGATGGCGGTAAACTCGATCTTGCCGCCCGTTCTGATTCCGACCGTTCGCGGTTCAGATGTCTTGATCTGGCCGTTTCGATCTTTGTACTCTGTAAGCACCGTTAATGGGTACTCTCCCGGCTCGGCATTTGTTGAAACTGATACTTTGAATGTCCGGGTTACTATTGTTCCTGCGGAAAAGTCACCGATAAATGCGCTCGCATCGGTTGGGATAAGAGGGCTTGCGCCGCTTCGTTCGATCTTGAGCGTGGCAGATCGTGCATCTTCTGATCCGACATTCTGCACGGTGAGGGTGACGTACCCTTCGGTTCCGACATTGAGAGCCTCAGTTGTTATGTCTGTGATGAGAAGCCGGACGTCGGGTTTCACCACGACTCTGAGGTTCTCTTCGATGACCTTTGTGCTGTAGGTGTATCGGATCAGGTCATCTGCATACTGCTCGGCACTTGAGAGATAGGTGTACTCGATTCTGATCGGAACTGCGTATGTCCCGGCGACTGCATCCTCATTGAACTGGATAGTGAAGGATGCCGTGGTGCTGCTTCCGCCGTGAACATCACCGATCATCTGGTTATCACTTTTGATAGTGAGTGGTGCAGATCCCGGTGAGAGGCCGACGGTCATCATCTTTGCGATATCAGGGCTGTCATCACGGGTGATGATGTCGCTTCGGGCGATCTTGACGATATTTAATCCGGTATTCTCGACTCTCACGGTTACGGTAGCTTCTTCTCCCGGAGTGAATTCGTTTGTGCCGGTGATGGCGACCCGGAGATCCGGCGATCCGTACAGGTACTTCTCACCGGCGAGTGCCGGTGTTGTGATAGCGGCGATGACCAGGGCGATGAGAAGAAACACCCTGATGCCATCCTGTTTTACGCATGATGATATACTCATTGATAGCTCCATTTCAGTCTGTTGATCAGCGTGTGTCACACTGATATTTAAATATTGTTTTTATATGTAACCTATATATGTCAAAAGTAAGGTTTCATATGTTACCTATACTCGGTAGTATTTAATAGATGTATGATAATAGAATGATCAGATGGGCCCACAGCGGGAAGAGTTTACCGAGATCCAGAAACTGCTGAAGATGCATCCACAAGGGATGAGTGTCACCGAGATTGCCCGTGCCATGGGTAAGAACAAGCACTCGACCGGACGGTATCTTGACAGTATGTATGCATCCGGTCAGGTCGATATGCGCACCGTTGGTATGGCGAAGATCTATACCCTGGCACATCGTCTCCCCCTCTCCTCCCTCATCTCAGGGATGCGGGAGAAGATCATGATCCTTGATGAGGATTACCGGATCATTCTGATCAATGATGGGTTGGCTGAGCTGATCGGCTATGCCCAGGAAGAGGTGGCAGGCCGGGATATCCGCCATCTGCCGGTGCATGATCCTGAGGTTCATGATCTCTTTGTCGTTGTTGCAGAAGGATTGAAAGAGTCTGAAGAGGTCTTTGAACACTCGCTTGACCAGCTCTCCGGAGGAACAACCCACCTGCATATTCATATCATCCCCTCTCAGGATGAGATGCACCATGCAGTCTATGTCATTGTGATGGTCGATATCTCAGACCATGTCAGGATGGTGCATGAGCTTCGTGAACGTGAGCGCCAGTACCGCGAGCTTGTTGAGATGGCGAATGCGATCATTCTGAAGCTTGATAGAGACGGCAATATCCTCTTCTTTAATGAATTTGCCGAGACCTTCTTTGGATATGCAAAAGAGGAGGTGCTTGGCAGAAACGTCATCGGGACGATCGTTCCGCCGACTGATATGACCGGAAAGAATCTTCGTGAGATGATCGGTCTGATCTGCACGAAAACAGAACAGTTCAGCTGGAATGAAAATGCCAATATCACGAAAGCTGGTGATCTCGTCTGGGTCAGATGGTCGAACCGGGCGATGAAGGATGAGAATGGCAGGGTTGTTGGTATCCTCTCGGTCGGCAATGATATCACCGACAGAAAACAGATGGAGATGGAGCTCATCGACCAGAAGAATGAGCTTGAACGGAGGGTGAAAGAGCTTGAATGTATCCATCAGTTCTCCGGTGTTGTCGGTTCAAACTTCTCCCGCGAGGAGCTCCTCTTCTCTATTGTCAGGGTGATCGGGGACTGCTGGTCACGACGGGGGGCGATGGGGATCCGGATCCGGTTTGGGGATGAGGTCTATGAGAATGGAAGTCCTGATGGTCTCCTTATCTTCTTCAAAAAACCCATCCTCTCCGGGGGAAGGCCTGCCGGAACGCTTGAGGTCGGTTTCTCTGAAAAAAATGAGAAAGAGGAGTATTATCAGGATAAAGAACGGCTCCTCTCCCTGTTTGCGGAGCGTATCGGCTGGGCGATCGACTGGATGGAGGCTGAAGCCGAGATCCGTCGTTCCCGCGATCTCTCGGATACGCTCCTTGCAACTGTTGATTGCGCCTTTTTCGTCCTTGATTCCGAGGGGAGAATTGTCCGGTTTAACCGGAGGTCAGAAGAGCTGACCGGCTATCTTGCAGAAGAGGTGTTTGGGCGGTATATCTGGGATATGTTCATTTTGCCTGAGATGAGGGAAGGAGTACGATCCCATATTGCTGTCCTCTTCGAGACGAAGAGGAGGGCACGGATCAGGGGAAAATGGATCGCAAAGGACGGGACCTGGAAGATGGTTGACTGGTCAAATACCGTCATCTGCGATGATGAAGGTGTTGTTACCCATATCATCAGCACTGGTCTTGATGTTACCAGGCAGCTTGAGGATGAAGAGGAGCTTCGCCGGTGTCGATCGGTACTTGATCGCCTCCTTGAAGGCGGGAAGGGCGGCTGAATGTGGGTTTACACAAACGGTTATCTCTCTTTACCTCCTCTTCTTCGGTATGCGTATATCGTCTCTGATCTGCGGTTGTCTCCTTCTGGCCGCCCTCTTCACCGCCGGATGCATCACGGCCTCTTCAGGTTTGTCGGATACTTCCTGGATGCTGATTGCCTATGCTGATGCAGGGGGTGAGATGGCCAGGGCGGATGCTGTGACAACATTTTACTTCTCTGATGATGGAACACTCAATGGGAATGCTGCCTGCAACAGCTACTCGGCTGAGTATCGTAAGAGTGATGATCAGCTTGTTATAGGTTCGGTCGTAATGACGGAGATGTATTGCACCGATGAGAGCAGAATGGAGCAGGAGATCCGGTTTATAACTCTTCTTGGAGATGTCCGTTCGTACAGGATTGATGGTGACATTCTGATGATGTATGGTGCCGGAGGAGACGAACTCCTCATATCCGGTCGGACAACCCGGATAAGATAAGAGATCCATTTTTCCTCTTCCGGTACATACGTATCATTATGCGAAATGGCTTGATTAGTATCGGAGTGGTTGTCCTCCTCTTTCTGTTTGGTGCAGGCTGTTCATCAGTCGCCGAAACCGGGGAGCAGACTGCTCCCTCGCCAGACGATCGTATCCAGCAAACGCTTGAGAGAGAGCTCCATGCTGCGGTTCTGGACCGGTTGCATCTCCTCGACCAGACGGTTCTCTCTGCTGCGGCTCATGCAGCTGCTGTTGGCCTTGATGACCCTTCCACCCATGAAGTACTTGCGAATGTTACCGATACCTTTTCGGATTGTGTGATCGATGTCATCACTATCGATGCTGATGGACGGATAACGGGTGTCTATCCGCCGGAGTTTGCTTCTGCTATCGGATCGGATATCTCGGCTCAGCCGCATATCCGGGTACTGCTCGATCAGAAGAAGCCTGTGCTCTCAGGCATGATCAGGACTGTTGAGGGGGTGGATGCGGCTGTACTTGCGTATCCGGTTCTCCATCCGGATGGCACGATTGCAGGTGGAATCTCAGCACTCTTCTCTCCAGCCGGGCTGATTGATGGGGCAGTTAATTCTTTTGAAATGACTGCACCATTCAGAGCCCTTGTTATTACTGTTGACGGTCTGATCCTCTATAGTCCCGATGAGGAAGAGATCGGAGAGGTGCTCTTCTCAGATCCCGGGTATGCACTCTTTGTGGATGTGGAGCGGTTTATGACTCGTATCGGGGTTGAGGAGAGAGGTTCTGCCACCGTCGGTCTCTCCGGTGTTCAGAAGCAGATCATCTGGGATACGGTCTTGCTCCATGGAACAGACTGGAGACTGCTCGTCATAAAGGAGTGCTAGGATCAGAGGAGTTTCGTCTCACTGGTTGGCCGTGGAATCTTGACGACGAGCACCCGGAAGACTCCGCTGCTCTCGTTCATCCACCGGTGTGGAATTTTAGCCGGGCTTTCGAAGAGCATATCTTTTGTAACCTCCCTCTTTTCGTCACCGATCTCGACAATACCTCTTCCTTCCAGCACATAGAAGAAGACATCTACCGGCGTGATATGCTTCTTTAATGCCTCACCTGGCTGGAGGGTGATGACAACGGCGACCGCATGCCTGGTATCATAACACTTTCGTGCATCCACATGGTGCGGATTTGGGCTGGATGGAACATCGACGACTGATACGATCTTCATGGGCGACTACTTGTCCTCCCCCCTATTAACCGCTTCTGTCAGCTATCCTTTGTAGTTTGTCCAGTAATTATTCAGCGACTCCTTTCTCCGCCGTCTCCTCCTCTCCTTTCTCATCTCCGGGTAGGTCGGCTCAACACTCTGTACTGCCGGACAGAAGGGGCAGAGGGCGAAGCGGATCTCATCTGCATAATCCCTGACCGGGCAGAGATACTCTCCATCCCACTGATCAACGATCTGCCCGCCCGGAAACGGAGTGCCGACCGGATGTGCGGGTTCATCCATCACAAAGATGGTGAACCCGGCGAGGAGGTATTTGAGATAGAGGAAGGTCGGGTCCTTCGTCTTAGCTTTCTCTCTGGCAGCTATTCCGACCATTTCGAAGAATGCCCAAACTGCTGGAGAGAGGGGATCGATCAGCTCTTCAGCCTCACCGCTCCGTGCAAGGAGAAGGAGCCGGTGGTGTGCAGCGAATAGCTGCTCTTTCACCTTCGGCAGGAGGATGTTCCGGTACTTCAGAGGAAGATCTCGTGTCTTCTCATCGAACCGTGCATACATCTGCTCCAGGTAACGGAGGTCAAATCGTGCCATTTCATCCGCAAGGAGGTGTAGAAGCTCCCCTTTCGTCTTAGCATGCTGCATCCGGTGGCAGGCCTGATCGATCAGGTCAACATCCCCGCTCCCCGGGGTGAGATCGCCTGATGTGTACTCTGCAAACGTATCGATGAGAAGAGCATTGATCTCTTCATTTCTGGATTTTTCCGGCTGTTTCTGTCGCCCTGAGATCTGTGATATAACCCATTGGAAGAGTGATCGGATGCTCATGGAGATCTCTTTGTATGATTGTCTGTTTATCCTCTGTCGGTGCTGGATGGAGATTATACGTATCTGATAGGGAGGATCTCTCCTCTCCTTGCTTCTGTATCAAAGACTGCAACAGTCGGCTCCCCGTACCGCTCTCCACAAGCTTCACCCGGATTGATGAAGATGGTGCTGCCCGATCCTCTGATTGAGGGTCGGTGAGTGTGGCCGGAGATGATCACGTCATGAAGAGCACCTTCTGCGAGTGCGATCAGGGCCAGGGTATCGTCACCATGCACCATACCGATCCTGAGTTCGTCAATGGTAATATCGACGAAACTCCCTTGAAGAGATATGTTTGCGCACGTATCAGCGGTCTTCTTCAGAAGGGTCGTCTGCCTGTAGTCACAGTTGCCAAAGACTCCGATCACCCTGCAGGGGAGGTCAGAGAAGAGTATGAGGGATGAGGGGGTGGTGATATCTCCTGCATGGAGGACAAGTTCCACTTCCAGTAATGAGAAGAGACGGATTGCTTCATGTATCAGAGGATGGTTATCATGGGTATCTGAGATGATGCCGATCTTCATTCATCACCTCCTTTATCTTTGCGGAGTTGAAGGGGTGGAGCTGTTTCTAAATGATCCCGGTGTATTGATCCGATAAGACACGTATCTCCCTCCCTTTAACTTCAGGGATTGTTATCCGGGAGAGAGACGGTAAAGGTGCTCCCCTGACCCGGAGTACTTACAAGCGTTATATCTCCACCATGAAGCTCTACATATCGCATTGCGATAGGCAGGCCAAGACCAAGGCGATCATAGTTCCGGCTGAGGCTTTCGAGATCAGCGATATGGAATGGCTCAAATATCTTCTTTTGTACAGATGCATCGATCCCGATTCCATTATCTATAACTCTGATCGCATGGCCTGTTGCCTCTCTCTGATATTCAAGTGTAACTATCCGGGGTGGGTTGTTGAACCGGATTGCATTTGATATCAGGCCTGCAAACACCTGGTTGAGGAGAGACCGATCCCCGGATATAATGACATCCGGGGGTATCTCATTCTTCACCCGAGCCTCTGATCCGCCGATAGATCCTCTGATAACCCCCTCAATGAATTCATGCAGATGGATACTCTCACAGACAGGTACTATTTTACCTGAGCCGACGAGTGAGAGTTCAAGCATCCGATCGATGATCTTCCGCTGCTGATCAATATATTTCAGACAACTGGTAAGCATAACAACGACATCATCGGA
>NZ_JAUSCG010000115.1 GCF_030651615.1 Methanocalculus sp. | reverse complement strand
GGTATACGTTCAATGGAATGGAGCCATTCATAGACGACAAAGGTCCCAAGAATTATACCCGCAATAATAAGTGAGAATCCAATCAGACCGAAGTAGAACAGGGGGTTTGCAACCTTTGCAAGCCTGTAGATCGTCTTGATTATCTTATACCCATCACGAAACGGATGGAGTTTTGTTGGAGTGCCTGCGCGCTGGCAGTAACTTACCGGAACAACAACAATCCTCAGTTCGTTACGGACAACCTCTGCTGCAATCTCAGTCTCAATTTCAAAACCTGATTCTTTAAGGTTAAGAGTTGAGAGGGAAGCCTTTGTAAAGGCACGGTATCCGGAGAGGATATCCTCAAGGTATGTACCATGTGCCCATTTGAAGAGAACGTTAATGATATGATTTCCAATATGATTTAAACGTGTCAGAGCACCTTTTTCATAACAGGAGAGCCGTTCACCAATGACATGATCAGCCCCTCTCTCAAGTGGAGCAAGCATCTTCTCAGCATCAGATGCTGCATATGTCCCATCTCCATCAAGCATCAGAATATATGGCTCTTCTATGAGCGAGAATGCCTCTATGATCGCAGCACCTTTTCCCTTCCCGGACTGTACAACAACACGCGCACCTGCCCGCTCCGCAACTGAAACGGTGCCGTCATTACTGTTTCCATCGATCACAAAGATCTTTGAAAACCCCAATTCCTGAAAATCCCGGATGAGGGGCTCTATCGTGAGGACTTCATTCAGTGTCGGAATAAGGATACAAACATCCTCCCTCTCGAGGGTCATCATACAATAGTTAATGAGTACATTCTGATAAGTGCTTGTATGCATCTCAACAAGCAGGGAGTTCGAATCCTTGGTATTGCAGAGAGCTGGACCGGCAGAGAACGTTCGATCCTGGCGGGCGTCGTCATGAGAGGGGATCTGAGAATCGATGGAACTGTTCTGTCTCACCTGACCATTGGCGGAATGGACGGTACAGATGCGGTAATTAGTATGTTTTCGTCACTTAAGAGATCAGACATTAACCTAATCCTCATCTCGGGTGCAGCTATCGCCTGGTATAATATCATCAATCCCGACCGGATTAGAGAGGAGACAGAGACTCCGGTCATCATCATTACCTATGAAGATTCAGAGGGGCTTGAGGATGCGATTAAACACCACTTCCCAGGAGATGAAGAGCGTATTCAAGAGTACCAGAAACTTGGGAGTCGTGATCAGGTGCATCTTAAAACAGGCTATACAGTCTTTTTGAGAAGATCCGGCATCCCTCCTGAGACAGCACTGCATATACTCGACCGTTTCACCAAGGATGGCAGGGTTCCTGAACCCGTCAGAGTTGCCAGACTCATTGCACGCTCAGTCATGCGGTCTTTACTGACCGGGATATAAGACCACCGTGATCCTTGTGGTAGACATCAAGCCGGATCCGGTCACCAGGACGGAAAGTGTTATCATTCATATCAAGATAGACAGGAGATCCCGGGTACCAGTAATATCCTGTCGAACCAACACCCCATAAACGCTGAACTCCAAGATGAAAGGTTTTAATGAAGAGATGTGCATTCATCGTCCTGATGATCGCCCCACTATCCTGATCATTGACAAATATCTCCGCCCTGAGTTCATCGTTTCTATAGACCGCAGTTCCGATATGCATGATCGTTATCCGGCTGTCATAGTTCATTGCACCATCCTCATTCAGGTGCTTCAACTCAGTTATTGCAAATATCTCAGGAGCCTCCCCGGCAGACCAGAGAGGTATATGGAGCATCAGAAGAAGGAGGAGTGCAAGAATAAACGTTACTGCGACGAGAATGACCACGCCCTGAATCTGAGAGTCACCATCGTCTGATTGTGGTCTGTGCACTAGAAATTATGGCCACTTCTTCTATTTATGCAATTTTAAAGAGAACAAGAAAAAAAGAGGGGAATAAAATTATTCAGTAAAATCCGATACTGCAAGCTCATACATCCAGTCAAGAAGGAGTTCGCATGCTTCAACAACACACTCCCGATCACAACCGACGCAGGGTATCAGATGCTCTCCAGCCATCAGGAGGGAAGGATTAATCACTCGTTTTTTTGTGGATTTTAAGAGGAAGGTCTTGATCCCATTTTTTCTGAAATCATGCCGTTCAACTACACCAGAATCGATAAGACGTTTAACAATCCGGGAGCACTTCCTGGAATCAACTTCGAGGAGCTTCCACAATTCACTCTGAAGGACGCCTTCACTCTTTGACTGTATTAACCTGAGCGCCTCTTCGAATAGTTCATCCGTCATACGAAATCAGAGTACCGGTGCAATACTCAAAATATTGTTCCCACGTATCACAACACATCCAAGATTACGCTCCCTTGATTCCTCACTGATCTCGGTTGCATCCTCCATATGAAGATTGAGATATTCATCCACTGCAATCAGACGCCCCTGAAATCTCCGACCGTCATCCTTAATTTCCACAATAATTTTGGATTCGACAAGAGAATTTACTTTTTTTATCGGCAAAACGATACTTGAAACCATTGTGGATAATATGGTAGGGGAGCCTCATTAACCTTTTCATACCACACTCAGAGGTGAGAAATGATCAGAGGAAGGGATCAAACGGACCATGAGCCCGTGCATATCCGCTCATCTCAGATCCTGCTCTTCTGACCGGGTCAAGAGCAGGATCATCAAATATATCAGCAGGACCGATAAGGCGCCCATTTGCAATCGAAAAACCAAGGCATACAATTCGTGGCGGCCCTCCTGATCGGGATCCCTGGGCATCACAGAGGGAGACCGGGATTATCGGCATCATCGGACGTTCTCCGGAGATTGATCGAACCATATACGGCACCGAGAACGGCTCGGCAATCTCTCCGAGCGTCGGGAAGATCCCACCGGCGCGGACGAGGAGTGCAGGCGCCCCAACATCCCGTGGCATGGAGACAGCAGCAGCCGGCTCACCATCTCTTCGTGAAACAAAAACCACCCCTGACTCATCTGATCTTCTGATTGAGGAGAGAAGCCTGTATGCATCTTCAGGAAGTGAAAAGATGGATACAACACCCCTCGTTTCAACAGATAGTTCGAACCCATCCCTGAGGTTTTCATCCGTAACCAGCCTTGTTGTTGAGAAGGGATCGCCAAAGATCCGATAGAGATGGAGATTATAGAGATCCATTGTCGGGAGATCTGAGAGAAATACGATGACATCCTCCTGCTCCCGCTCAGGGAAAGAGATACTGCATGAAGAGAACTGAGGGTTGGAGAGAGGAAGAGCGATCTTCTTCTTTCGAAGATACTCTCTGCATTCATCAAGTATCCGACAATTGAGATCCTGTATCCCCTCAACCGTCCTGTGCGTCAGCAGAAACGCCATCGCATCTCCGCACCGCAATACAAAGGAGTCGATGATGAGACCACCTTCTTCTTTCTTCAGCAGGCGGGAGGCTATCTCAAGCATACCCGGATGCACCCGGTGTGAACCCGCAAATCCACCCAGGCGGGCTGTGATTACCGTGCAGCTCAATGCCTCAGATCCACTCATACAGATCCACCTACTCCGTCATTGATTCGAGCCGCTCAATTAAACCCCTGCTCCCGACATAGATTGGGGTCTTCTGGTGAACCTCTGAGGGCATGATATCGAGAATATCAGATGAACCATTGCTGATCCTCCCTCCTGCCTGAGCAGCAAGGAAGCCTATCGGCTGTGCCTCAAAGACGAGGCGGAGTTTTCCATCAGGTTTGCCCTTCGCCGCAGGATAGGCATAGAGGCCCCCGTACTTCAGGATCTGATGGAAATCTGCGACAAATGATCCGGAATACCGACATTTCCCACCTTCATTCTCGATCGCAGCGATGAATCTGGCATGCTTATCCGTCCACTCAGGCCGTACACCACCGCTCCCATACAGGTTCCCTTCAGGAATCCGGATACCATCCTCCATCAGGAGATACCGACCATCATCTGACAGAGCAAAGAGTGCAACTCCAGATCCGATCGAGAGGGTGAGGGTTGTCATCGGCCCATAGAGGAGGTAGAGTGCCCCTTTCATGGTACGACCCGGCTGAAGAACCGATCCCCCTTCAAATATCCCGATGATCGTTCCTACTGCCAGATTAACTGCAATCAATGATGAGCCATCAAGGGGATCCATCACCACAGCATAGCCCCTTTGGCTTGCAGGGCATTCAACAATATGCTCCTGCTCTTCAGATGCAATTGCACAGACGAGACCGGATGCTGAAAGCACATCAGTGATCAGTTTATCAGACCATGTATCCATCTCTGCCTGAAGTTCACCAGATGAGTTGAGCGATGCAGCATACCGCTGGTTTGAGAGAAAGGCACTACGGATAGGCCCTGCCTGTTTTGCGATCAGGCAGATGAGGGATGCAAGATCTTCCTCACATGCATGTTCTTTCAGATATTCCTGAACTGTAATCATCAGATCATCACCTATTGGTCAATCATTCCTATAATTAAAAGGTGTTGTTGTATATCTTTTGAATAGAGATATAAATCGTATAAATACGTTAATACATTTTTATGCGTTTGATATATTATTTCTTCAATATACATTTATGCAAACTATAGCAGTAATATTAATAGCTTGAACAACTTTTCACATAGTATGAAGACGGGTAATCTGCTTGATGAGGGCATTCTATTATTTGATAAAGGTAACTTTGCAGAAGCATTAGTACTATTTGACAAGATTCTTGAAAGTGAACCTAAGAATACCAATGCCTGGTATGCTCGTGGAATTACTCTTAAAGGGCTCAAACAATATAAAGAAGCAATGATGTCATTTGATAAAACTCTTGCCATCAATCCAAAACATACAGATGCCAGATATGCTCGCGGCGACATCCTGGTCATTTATGGCAAGTATTCAGAAGCCATCGCACTATTTGATAAGATCCTCTCAATCAACCCAAACCATACAAATGCCCAGAAAAAACGTGAAATATGCTTATCCAGATTAGGTAAATTTTCTGAAGCACTCACAGTATGTGAAAAAATCCTTGCTATTGACTCAAAAAACGTTAAGGCTTTGAAAAGTCATGGACTTGCCCTTTATAATCTGAATCGATTTGTCGATGCAGTAGCATCATTTAATAAAGCTCTGGCTATTGCTCCAGACGATGTCGAGGCTCACAAAAACCGCGGAGTAACGCTGATGAAACTGGGTCAGTATGCAGATGCAGTCATTTCATTTGACAAAGTCCTTGAAGTCAATCCTGACGATGCAGGAGCTCTGAAAGGACGGGAAAATGCGATGAAAGCAACATCAAAAGGAGTTAAATAATACCTTTTATCGCATCTCATATCACTCTTTGTCAAGGAGAAATCTGACCCGCTCAAGCGCCGCTATCGCATCAAGCCGTTTCTGGTCAACTCCAGACTCTGCAATAAATGTGAGCAGACGGTCTCTTACAGGAAGAGGGAGTATAGTGGCAATCCGATCATATGTCCGCTCCGGATAGAAGATAGACTGTGCAGTCCTGATAAGGAGATCCGCCTCCTCTTCGGATATCACCTCTTTTTTTTGCGCTTGCCAAAGAGTGCACCTGATATTCACCAGAGGATCAGACAGAGGGAGATAGTTCTCGGGATCAAAGACGAGTGCAACCTCATCATCAGAAACCAGGGTTCCATTGCGGTAGAGTGAATAGATCACCCCGACACCCTCCATCCCAAGAGTGTCGAGCTCCGCTGCCCGAAGTGCTCCCATACTCGATGATCCTATCACCGTAATACCTGATCTGAGAAGAGATAGGATCTCCCGATGGCCAACAGCTGCATCCTGAAAGAAATATCCATCGATAATACAGACAATCTCTACCCCGTAAGACTGCACCTTCAGGAGGTCGCCGCGCCTGATTGGAGGAAGAAAGGTGGCATTCGGACAGATCGTCCGGGCCTCCTCATGAGGCAGACTTGGACCGAGGTAAACGACTGCGCCGTGCATTTTTACACCTTTCTCCCATCCGATCCTGATCCATCGCATATACCTCAAGGCCAGGAACAACCACCCTGACAACAGGAATACCCATATCAGGTCTCGTCAGATCAGATACAATTACCCTGTCATATCCGGAAGAGATCAGTTTGTCACAGACATACCTGATATCACTGAGGAGATCATCACTTTCATATGTTGGAATTATAGAACACGACACATCACCGTTCTCACGGAACCAGTATCCATTCAGTCGTTTCGTTCGTTCATACCCGATCTGGCGTCTCATATCAGCAACAACCGTATCTTCGCGGGCACCATGGATCTGGGTGAGGCGGCTCTGTGCAACCTCAGTTAATGCGCGGAGAATTGCTATCTCTGGTGTGGTATGTGTCCCCATACCGGTGACAAGGAGCGAGGGATCACAGAGGACAGTATCATCAGCTACCGCCGCGCAGGTAGGGATTCCAAGATCGCTTGTGATATTCCGCAGGATGAGATCGACTCCTGCATGGGAGAAACGGTCAATAATATCGGAACTTATCGGATCGGCAATATCAACGATTCGTTCGCCGGTGTACCGTGTCGCCTCAACAAGCGACCACGCATCCCGCTCGATCACCTCCATCAGTCCGTGGAAGATCGCCTCTTCAAGTGTATTTCCAGAGGCGATTCCATTCGTATTTGTTCGGAAAAGGGGATGATACGCGCGTGGGAGCGGATGGTAGACGGCATGTGCAGGGAGGAGCACCTCCTCCTCACCTATGATATCATAACCGGCAACCCAGGGGAGTGGTGCGTCAGGGTCAGCATCTCCCGGCAGGATCAGATCCCCGGGATCGACTGCCGATCTCATCTGAGAGATTTCAGAGAACCTGCCAGTTGTGACGGGATCCGTATACATCTCAGCCGAACACCGTTCGATACCTTCCATGATCGCAGAGACCCTCGCTGCAATTGGTGTTGCACCCTTTCCATTATAGACCGAGATCGCTCCACCTGCTGCCGTTGGCCGGATACAGGAGAAGACCGGAATACCAAGGCGATCAAGGCCGGTAATATCAGCGACCCGGGTGATACCTGCCTGTGGGAGGAGGGGTTCGATCCGCTCAAGTGTCGACTCAGGTGAGACGGCCCTGTGGGTTTCTGCCATGTACCCTTTTGGGCAGGAATTCAATATCATCTGACTCTCATACATCATCTCTCCCCAGATGATTACTAATTTTCCATTCAGATATCAGGGAGGATTCCATGAGGTTATATACAATACAGCGTAGAAATATCAGCCTGATGCAGTCAACTCCGGTTGCAGAACGTGACATCACCCTTGATGCTGCCCGTGGAGTGGCGATCTGCGCGATGGTCGCCTATCATCTTCTCTTTGACCTTTTGTACTTCGGAGTGACTGGGCTGCCTCCGTTTTTTTTCTATCTTGCTTACCCAATAGCAGGTTCATTCATCTTTATCGCTGGAATATCACTCCATCTGAAGTCAGGATCGGCAGAAAGGCGGCTTGATCGACAAGGGTATTACAGAACATTTCTCATCCGCGGAGGAAAAATCCTCTGTATCGCAGCAGCAATCACCCTGATCACATGGATATACCCCCATAAGGGATGTATCGTGTGGGGAATTCTCCACCTCATAGGGGCAGCTACCATTTTAGCCATCCCATTTCTTCGTCTTGGGAGATGGAACATTATCCCGGCATGCATGATAATCGTCATATGGCTCATCTTTTTTCCAATTTCAGGACCAGACTATCTCATTCCGCTTGGAATTCACAGCCCGGTCTTTTACACCCTCGACTACGAACCGCTCATCCCCTGGTTCTCACTGATACTCCTTGGAATTGTTTATGGATCGTTCCGCTACCAAGGAGAAGCCAAACACAAAAACGAGAACAGTATCC
The DNA here is from genome assembly GCF_030651615.1 of Methanocalculus sp. Classification (GTDB taxonomy): domain Archaea; phylum Halobacteriota; class Methanomicrobia; order Methanomicrobiales; family Methanocorpusculaceae; genus Methanocalculus. Next base: position 1,065 of record NZ_JAUSCG010000115.1, on the reverse strand, counting down.
TCAGGCATCTTGCACTATTCGGACGCCATTCTCTCATTATCTACCTGATACACCAGCCGGTTATCATTGGAATACTCCTTATTACAGGGATGATCGTGATCTAAGTCTGTTGAACTTTCCGGAGTGAAACAGAAAGGTATATTGTTCTCCCTTGAGTATCGATCAGTATGTGCGCCGGTTTTTTAAAGCGATTCTTTGGTACAAAACCTCATATCGTTTATAGCCCGCCTCCGCCGTCGATATCACACGGTGCCGGCATGCAAATACCAGAATATAAGAACAAACCGTATTTCATCGTCGCATCCGTAGAGATGGGCAATACTACGACCAAATGCATCCTGACGGGAACAAGCCTTGAGACCGGTGCATGCTACGTCATCAACAAAACCGTGAGCATGAGCCGTGATGTCCGCCCGCCAAAACCAGATGAGGAGGTATTTGGAGAGACTCTGGACGGAACCAGACTCACACGCGAGTCTGTCACCGAACTCGTCCGTGACACATTGCTCCAGTGTCATCGTGAGGCGAAACTGAATATCAAGACCGATCTTGACTTTGTGGTGAGGAGTACCGGTGTTGTCGCAGCAATGGAGTCACCGGATCAGATCGGAGACTTTGTCATCGCCCTTGCAAATGGCTGCCTTGATGCCGGGGTACCGCCCCGAAAGATGACACCTCCGATGTCGATCGATAATCTCCCACCAAAACTGAAGTCACATAGTTTTGCTGATCGCCTCGTCTTCACCGGAGCAGTAGCCGGAGTTGTTCCACCTGTTGGAAGTACCGGGGTAGAGATGGTGGCAAACGAAATGGAAGGGGAGCTTGCAATGGCCGGGATTAAGGAGGGAGCAAAATGGACACCGGTCGACTTCAGAAATCCATGTATCTCGCTTGACTTTGGCACCACCCTTGACGGAAGGATCACAGGAGATGTCCACCATGATGCCGAGAACCCATTTGCAAAGACGATAGGCAACTTCTGTGGGCTTGCCGGTGCAATACCCGATGCGATCGTCAGGGGAACCGGACTTGTTGAAAAACGGACAGGAACGGCCCTTGATGTCT
>NZ_JAUSCG010000106.1 GCF_030651615.1 Methanocalculus sp. | reverse complement strand
GACCTGGTCTAGAGGCTCAACTTCGATATAGAATCTGTTGTGGCGGTTTGGAGACTTCCCTTCGACAGGACCTGCCTTCTTGGTGACGGTTTCACGGTAGACGACGATAGGCTCGGATGTGATGATATCGACGTTCTTGTCACGGCGGATACGGCCGGTGACGACCTCAAGATGGAGTTCGCCCATACCTGCGATCAGGTGCTCACCGGTCTCTTCGTTGATGGTGATACGGATCGTCGGGTCTTCTTTGGCGACCTGCCGGAGCACTTCGACGAGCTTGGGGAGATCCTTCATGTTCTTCGCTTCGACAGCGACGGTCATGACGGGTTCGGAGTAGTGCTTCAGTGATTCAAATGGTGCCATATCCTGTTTGGAGGTGACGGTTGAACCGACGAATGCATCCTTTAACCCTGTGACTGCGGCGATGTTTCCGCCGACGATCTGTTCCACCTCGACCCTGCTTGGGCCCATGAAGATACCGACCTGCTGGAGCCGGTTTGGTTTGCCTGCCGTTCCTATGACGTACAGTTCCATCCCACGGTTAAGTTTCCCTGAGAAGAGACGACCGGTTGCAACCTCACCCGCATGCGGGTCAAAGGAGATATCGGTGACCATCATCGTTACTGGACCTTTTGGGTCGCAGGTGAGCATTGCTTTCCCTTCGACAGTCTCCTTATCTCCGTGCCAGATGATCGGGATACGCCGCTTCTGTGCATCAACCGGATTTGGAAGGTGCTTCACAACAATGTCAAGGATCACTTCATGAAGTGGGCTTGACTTTGCAAGACCCTTCATGTCTCCGGCGTTGCACTTGTCGATGACCTCTTTGAAGGAGATACCGCTCTTCTGCATGTAGGGGATTGAGACGGCCCAGTTGTAGAGGGCTGATCCGAAGGCGACGGTTCCGTTTGCAGCTTCAAGCTTCCAGCCCCCCTCGGTGTACATCTTCTCGCTCATCCCTCTGATCAGTTTATTGACCTTATCGATGACACGGCCAAGTCGGATCATCATCTCCTGTGGATCGACCTTCAGCTCGTTGATGAGACGGTCAACCTTGTTGATGAAGAGGATCGGACGGACACCCTCTTTGAGTGCCTGGCGAAGAACCGTCTCGGTCTGGGGCATTGGCCCTTCGACTGCATCAACGAGAACGATCGCGCCGTCAACCGCGCGCATTGCACGGGTGACATCTCCGCCGAAGTCGACGTGACCTGGCGTATCGATCATGTTGATCAGATACTCTTTGCCGTTGTATTCGTGGACCATTGAGACGTTCGATGCATCGATTGTGATTCCACGTGCCTGCTCCTCTGCATCGGAGTCCATGAAGAGCTGTCTTCCGGCAAGCTCCTCAGAGATCATCCCTGCTCCTGAAAGGAGGTTGTCAGAGAATGTGGTCTTCCCGTGGTCAATATGTGCAACAATACCGATGTTTCGGATGTACTCTGGTTTATCCATCAGTTCCGAAACTCGCTCTACCATCTTTTTGCCGCGTGACATAGTTCACCAAAAAAGTATGGATTAGCGGGCGGATTTTGCAATCCGCTCGACTTCCTCTTTCTTTCCTACAGAGAAACACTTGGAGTCGCCTTTTGCAGCGGCAATAAGCTCGTCGGCAAGGACCTGGGATGCGGTTCGCTTCGTCTTGTGTGAACCTCTCCAGACACCGGTTGCGATGTACTTCATCGCGGTGTTTACTCTTCGGATTGGGGCGGTATCGACTGACTTTGGCACGTTGATACCACCATACTTCAGTCGAACCGTCTCTTCACGGGGACCGGCGTTTGCGACTGCATCAACGAGAACCTGAATGGGGTTCTGCTTCGTCTTGGTGTGAATGATATCGAATGCATCCATCACGATCTTGGTGCAGAGCTGTTTCTTTCCTGTGTTATGCGCTACCTGCATCAGTCGGTTGATCAGCCGTTCAACAACTGCCATTGAGGATTTGGTGAACTGCTGCTGGGTGAGTCTTCCACAGCTGTGCGGGACTGCCATGGATTTGATGGTCACGTAGCGTTCAAGACCCGGGTCTCTAATGACAACTTCTGATGGATCCCACTTGTTAAAGAGGAGGATGGCTTTCTGGGTGGTCTGTTCTTCTTCTGTCACGATACTCACCTGCGCGCCTTCTCCTTGCGTCCCATAACAAGTTCATGGAGTGAGACGTTGTTCACTGCGGTCACAACGAACCTGACACCCGGGATATCACCCATTGAACGGCCCATACGACCGCCGATGCCCTCAATTGTGACCTCGTCGTGCTCATCAATGAAGTTGATCGCACCGTCGCCAACTGCAAATGCAGTCACCTGACGACCATTTTTAATTAACTGTACTCTGACACACTTTCTGATAGCTGAGTTCGGCTGTTTTGCCTCGACACCGACCTTTTCAAGGACGATCCCACGACCCTGTGGTGATCCCTTGAGTGGATCGGCTTTCAGTTTCAGTTCAAGTGCACGGCGTGCATAACTCGAATCGCTCCAGCGGAACTTTTTTGCGTCGCGCTGAAGTTTTCTTGCTGCAAATTTTCCCTGTCCCATGTATAAACCTCTATATGCTGGTTTTTGATCCGGTGGATACTCCAGAATCTGGAATACATATTGCGCGGAAGTGTTTTATATACTATCCGCAGACCACGCGTTCCTACATTCATGCGTGGTCTCTAATAATAACCTTATACGTTTTCTCCTCCAATGGATAACCACATGTCCGTCCGCATCTACAAGGAGGTCTTCTTCGATGCAAGTCATCGGCTTCTCCATTATGATGGAAAGTGCGCCCGTCTGCATGGCCACCGGTGGCGCACCGAGGTATGGCTCGAAGGAGCTGTGGACCAAAAGACGCAGATCCTCATTGACTATAATTGCATAAAAAAACTCGTTGAGATCTATGATCATCAGGTGATCCTCAATGAGGACGATCCGATGGTTGAATGCCTCTCTCGGTTTCAGGATGTCATCACCACAAAGGGTGATCCGACAAGCGAACTCCTTGCAGTCAGGATTGCAGATGATATCGATGGCGCCTGCCGCGATATGGGGCTTCAATGCTGTGTCACGAGGGTGAGGGTCTGGGAAGCCGCCACCTGTTATGCAGAGGTCGAGCGCTGAGATGAGGGTTGTTGAGATCTTCACCAGTTTCCAGGGTGAAGGAAAACATCAGGGGGCGCGCTGTACTTTCCTCCGTCTGGCAGGGTGCAACCTTGCCTGTCGATGGTGTGATACGCCGGATGCGCAGAATGATGATGCAGGTGATGAAATCTCAACAGAACAGATCATCGCCGGGATTCGTTCGAGTGGTGTCAGGTACCTCTGTGTTACCGGGGGTGAACCACTTCTCCATATGGATGAACTTCTCCCTGTTTTACAAACCCTCTCCGGGGAGGACTATCGTATAGAGATCGAGACGAACGGAACTATTCCGTTCACTCAGGTTCTTCCGTATGCATCCGTCTGCATGGATGTGAAATGCCCTTCATCCGGTGAGAGGAGCGATCTCTCACTCCTTGCAGATCTCCGGCAGAATGACACTGTCAAGTTCGTTGTTGCAGACGAAACCGATCTCACCTATGCAGATGAACAGATCCGATCCCACAGAATTGCCGGTGAGATCTTCATCTCTCCGGTCTTTGGCTCGGATTACTCTGCAATTGCAAGGGCGTTAATCACCTGGGATCACCCAATAAGGCTTCAGATGCAGCTCCACAAACAAATCGGGGTGCAGTAAAACCATGAAAGCAGTATGTCTCCTATCAGGTGGGATGGACTCAGCCACTCTCGCGTATTATGCGAAGAATATGGGGTATGATATCCTCCCTCTCCATATCACCTATGGTCAGAGAACCGAGTCAAAAGAACTCAGGTGCGCGGAGAAGATCAGCAGACTCCTCGGTGCAGAACCTCCTGTTGTCATCTCTCTTGATTACTTCAGGATGTTTGGTGCAAGCAGCCTCACCGATCCGGAGATTGCAGTGGAAGGGTTTGATGAATCTTCTCACGAACGGCCAAACACCTATGTGCCGTTTCGGAATGCGAACCTCCTCGCGATTGCAACCAGTTTCTGTGAGGCACGCGGGGCAGATGCGATCTTCATCGGCGTTCAGGCCGGGGATTATATCGGGTACCCGGACTGCAGGCCCGAGTTCATTGATGCGTTCCAGCAGGTCGTTGATCTCGGCACAATGTCAGAGAAACCGATTACGCTGATGGCACCGTTTGTCAGGATGAACAAGACAGAGATCCTGAAGGAGGGTTTTGCCCTCTCTGTTCCCTATGAAGAGACATGGTCCTGTTATCAGGAGGATGATCTCGCATGCGGCACCTGTTCATCCTGTCACTATCGCCTTGAGGCATTCCGAACTGTCGGTAGAGATGACCCGATCCGGTACCGGAGTCTGATTTGACGATCATCTATCAGGGTAAACGGCTCTTCATCGAACTGCGAACGATTGATCTCCCCAATGGCAGGAGGAAGGAGACGATCATCGTTCATCCGGGGGGTGCTGTTGCCATGCTCCCCTGTGATGGGGATGACTGCTACCTGATCCGGCAGTTCCGTCCGGCAATTGGAGGTTATATCTACGAAGCACCTGCCGGAACGATGGAGCCGGGTGAGGGCCCGGAAGAGACCGCTTCGAGGGAACTGATCGAGGAGGTCAGGATGCGATCCGCAGAACTCATCCCCCGGGGTGTCATCATGACCTCACCCGGCTATACCGATGAGGTGCTCCACCTCTATGAAGCGCGCAACCTCACACCGGCAGATGACTATGATCCTGATGATGATGAGGTGATTGAGGTCGTTAAAATCTCCCGAAAGGAGGCTGAAGCGATGGCACAGGATGGAAGGATCATCGATGCCAAGACGATCTCTCTCCTCTTTCGGTGCAGAGAGGAGAGATCCTGAGGAATCATCACTTTTATTGGATCATAAGAACAATAATAAAAGGTTTAATTACGGTGACATACGCCCATGGCTGAAACAGTACAGACAGAGAAGGATGAGGCACGCCGCCGATACGAGTTTAAGAAGATGCTCGAGCGGCTCCAGGAGAAAGAGGGGAGCGGAACCGAGCTGATCTCCCTGTATATTCCTCCGGATAAGCAGATATACGATGTGACGGCACAGCTCCGCGATGAGTTTGGGCAGTGTGCGAACATTAAAAGCAAACAGACGAAGACGAATGTACAGAGTGCGCTATCCTCAATCCTCTCACGTTTGAAGAACTACAAAAATCCTCCGGAGAATGGAATGGCAGTCTTCTCCGGGACCGTCAACGTCGGAGGGGACAGGACAGTACACGAGACGATCGTCATCGAGCCCCCCGAGCCGTTGAAGACATACATCTATCGGTGCAGTTCGAACTTCGAGCTTGAACCGCTCAGGCAGATGCTTGAAGAGAAGTTCGTCTATGGTCTCCTTGTCCTCGACCGCCGTGAGGCATACTGGGGGTTCCTCCGTGGCAACAGGATCGAACCAATCAATGGGACGACCTCGACTGTTCCCGGCAAGCAGCGTAAAGGTGGTCAGTCTGCCGCACGATTTGAGCGGCTCCGGCTGATTGCGATCAATGAGTTCTATAAGAAGATCGGTGAACGTGCAAGTGAGACCTTCCTTGCTGAGAAGGACTTCTTTGAGCGGTTTAAAGGTCTTCTCATCGGTGGGCCGACACCAACAAAAGAGGAGTTTGCAGCCGGAGATCACCTGCACCATGAGATACGAAAGAAGGTGCTTGGCCTCTTCGATGTTGCCTATACAAATGAGAGCGGCCTCTCCGAGCTTGTTGATGCCGCAGGTGAAGCCTTAAAAGGTGTCGACCTGATGCGGGAGAAGGCGATCATGTCCCGGTTCTTCAAAGAACTGACTAAGGATGACGGTGTTGCCGCATATGGTGAATCGAGCATCAGGAAGAACCTTGAAGCGGGGGCTGTTGATATCCTGCTCCTTTCAACAAAACTCCGGGAAGTCCGCCTTCAGATCCAATGCGGTGCCTGTGGATATTCTGAGGAGCGGACTGTTCGATCAGAAGCCGGGAAGAAGATATCAGATATCGACTTTGGCAGCTGTCCAAAATGCACCTCCCCGCTTCTCCTTGAAGAGGAGACCGATATCATCGAAGAGATGACAAATCTCGCCGACCAGAGCAGCACCAAAGTCGAGATCATCTCGGATGACTTTGAAGAGGGTGCAATGCTCTTCAATGCCTTCGGCGGCATCGCCGCGATCCTGCGGTACCGGACCGGATTATAATGTTTTCAGAGACAATAGACCAGATTGAACGCATGCTCAGATCATGCACCGGTGAGGAGGATGCTCTCCTTGTCGATGGAGGTGACCATGCTGATATTGCATCCACGGTTGCGTTCGCACTTGCAAAGAAACAGAAGAAAGCACCTGCACTGATTGCAGCAGAGCTCGCGCTGGAGATCAGGGCAAGACCTGAGATGGAAGGAATCACCGTATCGGCAGTCGGGCCATACCTTAACTTCGTCTTCGGTGGCGATTATCTCGCCCGTTCAGTTGCAGAGGCGCGAAGACCCGGATATGGGACCCTCTCAAAGAAACATGAACGGGTTCTCCTCGAACATACAAGTGCAAATCCAAACGGACCGCTTCATGTCTGGCATATCAGAAATACCATTATCGGTGATACCCTTGCC
>NZ_JAUSCG010000103.1 GCF_030651615.1 Methanocalculus sp. | reverse complement strand
CAGCACTGTTTATGGCATTGTCCCGTATTGTTGTCAGGCTGAATATTCTCTGGCATAGCGATCCGGCTATTGCGATCATTGATGCGAACAACATCATCTGTCAGGATTCAAAGGCAGGTATGTTTGTCACCCTTTTTTATGGGACACTTTCTGAGAAGGAAGGGACTCTGACCTATGTGAATGCAGGGCACAACCCCCCGATCGTATTTCGGCGGAGAAACGGATCTATCGAAGAGCTCATGCCGACTGGAATTGCGCTTGGAGCTGTAGAAAAGATGCACTTCTTCTCCGAAAAAATTGCGGTTGAGAGCGGCGATATCATTGTCATGTACACGGATGGTATTACAGAATCTATCAATACAATTGGGGAAGATTTTGGTGAAGACCGGCTTCGGATGATCATATCAGAGAATGCGCATCTGACCGCCCATGCGCTCCTCGAAAAAATCCTTGATGCTGTCAGTACCTTCTCCTCTGGTCTCCCCCAGTTCGATGATATCACGCTGATGGTGATCAGGAAAGAGTGATAATTGATTGTAATGAATAACTAAAAAAAGTATTACTTTTTTGGTATGCACCTTGCAGCCTTTTTTGCGGCAAGTGATTCGATCGCCTTCAGATCGATCTCCCCCTCAAGAATAAGCGAGCCTGATGCAACAGCAGAGTGAAGGAATGATTCTCCAATCCCGTTCCGGATAATAAGTGTGGTATGGCCGGGAGACGACCCGACTGATCCCGCAGAGATATCTGCATTGCGAGCTGTCAGATCGGTACATATCCTGCATCCTGGCCGGACTGCCTCATCAAGTTCCTTAAGGCTGATTTTCAAGACCTCACCATCGGTTCTGGTCACAAGGAGACCTCCTTTCATATCAAGTTTCTGTACATCATATGGTTTGATCCCATATCTGCGGTCAAGGATATCAGTAACCAGATGATCGTAATCGAAGGTCTCGGTGCAGAAGAGGCCTATGACGAGCCTGATTGAGCGTGCATAGGGTAGGACGAGATCGTTCTCACTCTCTTTCATCTTTGCAATCGCTTCAGTGACACAGGGAAGTCCAACCACTGCGATCTTTCTGAACTTCCGTGTTAAGACCGCATCTTTCAGTGCAGCAAGGAGAGGTACCCACCAGGCGTATCTGCTCCCGGCATGGCGGATCAGCTCCCCGGAAGAGGTGATGATGATCGACTGCGGCTGAAGGGTGAACCGATCTTCTGAAACGGTCACAACCGCATCGATCGATCCTGTATCAAGTGCATCGGCAAGGATTGCAGTCACGGCTCCACCGCTCTGCCGGTGAGGGATCTCGATCCCTGCTTTTGCAGAGATGAGAGAATGGTACTCGCCAAGTAGTCCCTGACCCTGCATCATCCCCACTCGTGGGCAGACCGCATAGCATGCACCACAACTGACTTGGTCTGTTGCCTCCTTACAGTAACTCCGATTCTCCGGGCAGATATTCTGTTCAGTGCAGAAGATAATCGCATCGGCAGGGCAGACTGCAACACATGCGCCACAGCCACAGCACCGATCTGTCTCCCAGACCTCGCGTCTCAGATCTTCAAAACTTTTTCCTGACACGTCTCCATCACTCCCATGTGTATTTATTTGCAAACGGCCGTCCGCTCGAAGGTGTTATTCTGGTATAGGCTGCTGCAAGGAGTGGTGCCGGATCAATCGAGAATGTCTCTGCATATCTCCTGATATGTGGAATGATCCGCTCCATATCCTCTCGTGTTGCTTTCGCCTTCTTTGCACCGACTCCGAGGAGCCGTTCCGGTACATCGCCCCTGATGAAGATCTCTCCACCATGGATTCCTGTCCCGATTCCCCGATCCGGAAGGATGCGTTCGCCCTGACAGCCGAGGATCAGGACGACTCCTCCTGCCATATATTCACCAAGGAAAGCACGGGCATTTCCACCGACGATCAGTACTGGGCGATGAGTGCCGTACTCCTTCATGTGGATTCCCCCCCGGTAGCCGATATCACCTTCAACCATCACCATCCCTCCCCGCATTGAGTGTGCGGTTGCGTCCCCGGAACTTCCGTGAATGATGATCTCCCCTGCATCCATCGTGTTTCCCGGTGCGTGATCGCAGTTTCCAAAGACTTCGATCGTTGGCCCGCTCATGAACATGCCGAGATCACCGCCTGGAATCCCGCAGATTCTTATCCTGGCTTTACCCCTCAGCCCGTCGGCTATGAATCGCTGACCAAGTACATTCTCGATCCTGATCTGTTCAACTCCACCGGCAACGGCAGATCGGATCATCGTATTCAAAGGTGTATAATGCAACTCTTCTGCGTTGATTATGAGCTCTTCCTCCATCGTTTAGGCCCCCACCGGTTTGACATCAAGCACATTCATCATCGCCTCATCAAGGAGGTATCCTCGCAGGCGGTCGCGGTTTCCGCGGAGGCTCTCAATACTGTTGATTCCGGCAGCCCCCATCAGCTCGCTTATCTCAAGAGTCCATCCGTGAATCAGATTTGCGACATGCTGCCATTCCAGATCCGGGTTCAGCCTTTGTGTTAGTGCAGGGTTCTGGGTTGCAATCCCCCATGGACACTGACCACGGTAACAGGTCCCACAGACACGGCAACCCATTGCGATAAGTGCAGCAGTACCGATATAGATGGCATCGGCCCCAAGGGCGATCGCTTTTGTGACATCTGCTGAATCCCGAATACCGCCTGATGCGATGATCGAGATGTCGTTTCGAATCCCCTGTGACCTGAGTTTCTTATCGACTGCGGCTATTGCGGCCTCAATCGGGATGCCGACATGATCCCGGAAGACACGCGGTGCAGCCCCGGTCCCGCCCCGGAATCCGTCAATGACAACGGCATCCGCAGATGAGCGGGCAATACCGGATGCAATTGCAGCAACGTTATGAACTGCTGCAATCTTCACAAAGACGGGTTTTTTCCACTCTGTGGCCTCTTTGAGGGAATGGACGAGTTGTTTGAGGTCCTCAATCGAGTAGATGTCATGATGTGGGGCCGGGCTGATAGCATCGCTGTTCTCAGGAATCATCCTGGTCTGCGAGACATCAGGGCCGACCTTCTCCCCGGGGAGGTGGCCACCGATACCTGGCTTTGCCCCCTGCCCGATCTTGATCTCGATTGCAGCACCTCTTTCGAGATAATCGATATCTACGCCAAATCGTCCGGATGCCACCTGGACGATCATATTATTCTGGTATGGTCTGAGGTCAGGGTGCAACCCTCCCTCTCCGGTGCCCATGAACGTCCCCTGATCTGTGACAGCACGTGCCATTGAGAGCTGTGCATTCAGGCTGATTGCACCGTAACTCATATGTCCAATCATAATCGGGGTTTCCAGACGTATGTTTGGGGAGAGTTTGGTCTTCAGTTCAATATCACCATTCGCGTCCTTTGTAAGCTCAAGTCGTCGTGGTTTCTTCCCAATATATGTCCGCAGCTCCATCGGCTCACGGAGGGGATCAATACTTGGATTCGTTACCTGGCAGGCGTCAAGGAGGAGGCGATCGAAGATGATTGGCAACTCCTGGGCATTCCCCATCCCGGCAAG
>NZ_JAUSCG010000100.1 GCF_030651615.1 Methanocalculus sp. | reverse complement strand
GGTATCTGCATGCTTTTTTCTTTCCGCACATGCTGATGCAATTGCACCATGAGTCGCCTCTATTGTAAGGGAGAGATGCGTATCAAATTCGGTGCTGAATTTTCTGAATGCCGAATCAACATTCTGCATCGTCTCCCATCTGAGGTTCTCAAGATTTCGCACCAGCAGCGATTCAATATGCCTCTGTATACGATCCCGGGCACGTCTTTCCCGAACTGTCTTTGGTAAAAATCTTCCGACAACACCTGGGGGGACTGGAGAGAATGTCCGATCCCATGCACGTTTGACCCAGTAAGGCCGTCTTAGCGGTTCGTACACCCGCTCGCTGTTTGGGGCATGATAGGGAATATCAAAGAGATCAGCTGCTTCTTTCCGGATAGACTCGATAAGTTCATCTGCCTGTACCTGATGCTCTTTCAAGCGCATGGCGATCTCATTATCTATGATCTCAGTTAATTTCCCAAGCTCATGCTCAAACCATCCCGGGATGATTTCAGCAAGAGCCTCTTCTGCTGCATTGTCGGGATCATCTTCTGAGTCCAGAATCGTTTTCTCCGCAACGGAGGTGAGCTTTTCACGAAGTGGATCGGAGAGGTTCCCGACATACGTTTCCAGCAGAACATGCAGACGCTTGTGATCGCCTGTAAGCATATCCATTGTCCGTATTTTTTGGAGATTGATCTCGTTGATTTTGTGGTCAAAGAGTGCAAGCCTCTCTTCAAGCTGGGTAAGCGGTAGTTCAAGTGCTTTTCTCTCAAGACTCAGCTGGAGGTGGATCTCCCAGAAGATATCATATGCTTTTTTGCCGATTGCTTCTCTGAGGACACGATTTTTATCATGAGCCAGAAAGTTGACGATATGGTTGTAGATCGCCTTGAGCCCGCTCTTCTCCCAGAGTGACATATCCCCTGACTGCTTTGCCTCAAGCCCTTTCCGTGCAGAGATGGCACAGATCGGAGTGTCAGGATCAATTCCGGCATCCTGAATCAATATGGTGCGGAAAAAATCAAGAGCGACAACCAGATCAGTATCGCTGAGATAATCTACTTTGTTGAGAACGAAGAAGAGATATCCAACGCGGTTTTTCACCTCTTTGAGGAATGCAACCTCAACTTCGGTGATAGGGGGGTCGGCAGAAATAACAAAGAGGGAAGCATCACATTGCGGCAGGAAGTTCATCGTCGCTTCTGTATTGTGCCTGTATATCGAACCAATGCCAGGCGTATCAATCAGGACCACATCACGGAGCAGCTCTCCGGGATGATCGATTTCAACCTCGCGTATGCCTTTACAATTCTTTGGATTTTCATCCTCACTGATATACTGCATCAACTGATTGTTCAGCCACCGGGTTGATTCACCCTTCAGTTCAATCTCAGGTCTGGTATCAGTATATCGAATCCTCAGCATCTGCTGATCGCCATACTGAATGAATGTCGGAACTGCGGTAAGGGGAATAACGGAGCTTGGCAATAAATCTTCTCCGATCAGTGCATTCAATAGCGTGCTCTTACCGCGCTTGACCTGACCAAGAACCGCAAGATGGAATCGTCCCTGTTTTAGGCGCTCTTCAAGTGTATGCAACCGCTCTCCATAGAGTAACCAGCAGGAATGCAGTGCCTCCAGACGACGTTGTTGATCAGTTAGTATCTCTTCAAGATTCTCTGGAACCGATATCTGTGTACTATCCATTGCCGTATTTCCTCCATATTCATGCGAAGTCCCAATGCCTGTTTTGATCTAACATTGGCTAAACCGGATGAGCAGGAGTTATCAGCACAAAAGGCGGTTAGCGGTGAACTCCATCACCAGATAAAAAATATATGCGTATGAAGATAGTTAATCCTTTGTTTATCAGGTGATTATGAGTAAAAAGAAAACTATTTGTCTGAGCACTTAGCACCTCTGATCAGTCAATGGCGATGAGGTCCGCCATAACCGCCAGGCAGGCTGATGACTTCTGTTTTACCGGTGAACTGAACGGTTCCGGATGCCGCATATGTGGTCACGTACGGCTGATTTACTCTGGAAATTCAGGTTTATGAATGAATTCCAGATAGATTTCGCCGAATCTGCGTGCATCTGAAAGAAAGATAACAAACAGATAAAAAAAGACGAAGAGGTGAAAGAAAATGACAAAGGTAATTACCAGGATTCATGGACGGGAAATTCTTGACTCGCGGGGTAACCCGACGATCGAGGTGGATATTATTCTCAATGATGGTACATTGGCACGGGCAGCTGTTCCTTCCGGCGCATCAACAGGGATTCATGAGGCGGTTGAACTTCGTGACAGTGATCCGGGACGATTCATGGGAAAAGGCGTGCTAAATGCCGTGGACCATGTGAATCGGATCATCGCCCCGGCTCTGATCGGGATGGATGCCGGAGATCAGAGTGCGATCGATCAGACCATGATTGACCTTGACGGCACCCCGAATAAGGGGAGGTTGGGCGCAAACGCAGTTCTTGGGGTCTCGATGGCAGCAGCCCGTGCCTTTGCGCAATCACAGGCAATACCGCTTTATGAGTATCTGAAGATGGATGCAGGATATCTGATGCCAGTCCCGATGATGAACGTTCTGAACGGAGGGGTGCACGCGCAATGGCAGGGAGCGGATTTTCAGGAATATATGATTGTTCCATTTGGAGCGCCGGATTTTCACACAGCACTCCAATGGGGAGTTGAAACCTACCATTCATTACAGGTCCTCCTGAAGAAGAAACACTACCCGACTGCAGTCGGTGATGAGGGTGGCTTTGCCCCAAAGGTCGCATCCAATGAAGAACCACTTGAACTCATCACCAGATCAATAGAAGAGGCAGGATATCAGCCGGGAAAAGAGATCGGGATTTCACTTGATCCTGCATCTAGCAGCTTCTTTTCGGAAGGTGAATACGAACTGAAGCGGGAAGGCAGGAGATTGAATAGCAACGAGATGATAGCATATTACCAGACACTGGTTGATACATACCCAATCATCTCAATTGAGGATGGACTGGCAGAAGATGACTGGGAAGGATGGGTAAGACTGACAGATGAGCTTGGATCACATATCGAGCTTATTGGAGACGACATCTTCGTCACGTCCCCACACCTTGTTAAGAAGGGTATTGAGATGGGTGTTGCGAATTCTGTGCTGATCAAACTCAACCAGATAGGAACCGTCACCGAAACACTCACAACTATCAACTGTGCAAGGGATGCTGGTTATGGCATCAATATATCTCACCGGAGTGGCGAGACACCAGATTCATTTATTGCTGATTTCACCGTTGCCACCTCCGCAGGGAAAATCAAGACAGGTGCACCCTGCCGGGGTGAACGGGTTGAGAAATATAACCAGCTCATGCGTATTGAAGAGGAAATAGGGAGTAAAGCAACTTTTGCAGGCAGAAATGCATTCATCAGGTGATTGCATTGGCGGGCACCGGCGAACATGATAGACTAAATGAGAACCAGGTACATCACCTTCGTATTACCTGCCAGCATATCAACAGAAAACTTGGCGAAATTGAAGAGATACTGAATGGATCGGGATCAAAAAGTTCTTTCTCCAGATATTCGGTGTGTTTATCACCTCTTCAAAAAGAGATGATCTTGGAGTATTGCACTCTTATTCGCTCCCGACTCATCAACATACTTGATGAAGAGGGGATCTCTGACGAACCTCCGGGCATATCCATGAGCAAAGCGATTCTGAGCAGACTCAGTTTAATCGATTGTGCAGCCGAAGAAAACAGACCATAGTACATGCGGGGATATGGCACAGTCCCGGGGACTCTTGAACCCAGACTCAATCAGATCGCAGATCATCTGCAGGAACCCATCAATCTCCTCAAAAAACACCTTGAAGATGAAATCAGATAGGCTTGCAGGGAAGGACTCTATGGCCTGGCAGGTTAGAGAACAGATGGAGATAGCCTGTACCAATGGTGTGCGAGTCTCTCACCGAAATACCATACTGATAGAAGAACGCATCATTCCTTTTTTCTGATCATCTGAACCTGCTGAATAGTAACAAGACCGTGTTCAACCATTTTCTCAACCTCAGGTACCACAGCCATGATTCTCTCACTGGTATCCACCACATCAATGACAACCGGAAGATCGAGGGAGAGATTAAAAACATCCACGGTCCTGAGTTTTTTCTCATGGCCATACCCAATCATACCCCGAAAGACCGTGCAACCCGGAAATCCTTTCCCCTTAAAAAACTCAACAAGAGCTTTATATCCGGTTTTATCATCAATCTTAGCTGATTCGGCAATATAGATACGCAGTAACAATCCATCATCCAACATACACATTCCTCCTACCTTAACACAAAGATATCAGCAGATATCCAAGATACACTCCAATAAGGCTTCCTCCCATATTCAGAAGGATGTTTCCACCCATAGTAGAATAATCATGATTTTCAAGCATCCTGAATGTTTCAAAGCTAAATGTCGAGAACGTTGTGAATCCGCCAAGACACCCAAATCCAAAGAGATTGATGAGATCTTCAGGTTCACTGGAGAACACGATGAGTGATAATAAGAAACTGCCGGTCACATTAACGAGAAAGGTTCCAATAGGAATCCCTCGAACCGGCTGTATCTTTGAGATCTCAAACCGCATTATCGATCCAATTGCTCCTCCGATACCAACCAGAACCATATACTCCATTAAATTCCTCTCTGGTACGTTATCAGGTAACGGCCGATATAAATCCCTAAAAGTCCCAGGGCAAGGTGAAGAACAAGGTTTAGTAAAGAGAGATATGGCGTAAGCAGAAAACTCTCCACCGCAAGCGTAGAAAAGGTAGTAAACGCCCCGAGAATACCAACTCCAAAGAAAAGACGTGTCTTGCGGCTGAATGCCCCGATGTAAATAGACTCATACATGAATATGCCCATAAAGACACAACCAAGAAAATTGACGAAGAGGGTTCCTATGAGCGACGGGAGCTGTAGTTCAACACATTTATGCAGAACCGCCCCGATGAAGCCACCAAGTGTAATGATCGCGTATGAAGAGTAACTACAGTTCATCTATTCTATCTCCAGACGGTTTCTCCGGATCGTTTAAACATGGTTGTGCACAGTCAGCCGCTCTTCTGGATAAAGTATGCTGTACCATACCAAGGACATCTGCAAACCCTTCCCCCAGACCTCCGTACCTGATATCCCGTATGATACCATGCAGAAAAATATGGTAGTATATGCACATCTCATCAAACTCCGGGCTGGAAAACCCGGCAAGCCGGTTTACAAGAAGCGCCTGGCTGTATATCTTTCGAATTTCGTCAGGGGAATCAAAATGGCAGATTGTTTCAAAGAATGTATGTGAAGCCCGAATCATCTCATCAATAAGTCCCGGCAGATCTCCATGAAGCATTTGAAATTGACGGGTGAAGAGCGGGCAGAACCATGGTGCACTTCGAATATCAGAACGAAGATGCTGGAATTCCGGATAATTATATATCTTTATTATCACATCACGGTTATAGTTCAAACGGCAGGAATACTCTGATCTTTCCTTCTCTTTCTCTCTTGTGATGAAACCTGCACGCTCAAACGAATCGATCCATTTTTTGATCGTAGCCACCTTGGTAAAACCAAGACCAATTGCCAGATCGATCTCACTATGGAAATCACCATCGATCAGGATGCGCATCAACCTAATCTTCACAGGTGATTTCATCGTAGATGACCCCCGTGAGATTGGAAAACAGCCTCTTCTGCGGCCTTTCGAACCACCGGTGAGGGGTGATCCCGGAGCCTTCGTAATAATCTCCGACCTTCATGTGTGTCAATCAGAGAGAGAGCAGATACCATCTCCCGTAAAGTGTATACATCCTGACCACTGGTGATAAGCTCTTCAAAGACCGGCACTGCCGGTTCATACCGTCGTCTTCCAAGGATCAGTATCGCCAGCATCCGTTGTTGTGGGATAGGATGACGGAGTGTGAGGAGAAGACGCTCCTCAAACGACTTTTCTCCCACCTGATCAAGTGATTGTGAACAATCGGAACAGATCGATTCATCAATACAGCTTTCTTTTCCACAGAAGGGGCAGAAATAGAGTGTGCTCATAATACACCGGAATCAAAACACCTCAGTTGGTTATATTCAACACATCTGTTATCCTGTTCCATGAGTTTGATCATCCTCAGCGTATCAAGTGCAAGATAGGTATTCTCCAGCGTTGCTGCCCCTCCGAATATCGACCGGACATACCCACCATTCTCAACGAAACATTTCATGACGAATTCTCTGCATTGCAAAAAGATAGGGAAACGAGATCCAAGTACCGAAGATGCGAGCATCCCGGCATGAATATGTTCAAGAAAGGATGGTTTTGTTCCTGGAACTCCGAGATAACCGAACTCCTTATCCTCACATCTCTTCAGAAAACCTTCAGATTCTGTTGATGTAACCGGATATCTTACAGCTGCAAGTATTGAAAGGGCATGAGCAGTTTCGATCAATGTCGAACGTGGATACCCAAAACCTCTGTCAGGATGCTGATACCTGAGTGCTGTATGAATGACCTCCTCTTTTTTATCCTTTGATAGAGTTACAGAACAACGAAGAGAGAGATCCATGAGGAGATACATGTGCCAGAAGAGAGATGAGGATTCAATCGGACGGGCACTATCAACAGGCGGTACCAGGGAGGATGTAATCCAGTCCGACGGATCGTTAAAGGATCGATCACCAAGAGAAATCAGGCTTCGGATTACAGTATATCCGATATGCACATTGGAAAATCCTCCATCATTCTGCTGAAAAGAGTGTAGGAATGAGCTGGTCGCTTCATCTTCAGTCGGGAGTGCACCAAGCATCTCAAGTGAAGTGATGGCATAGAATGTATCTCCACAATTCGGTTCATCAAGACGATAAAAACAGTAACCACCATTACTGCACCGCCTTTCCAGAATATAACGTATCGTTTGATCCTTGTTTGTCATCATCGGCTTCATCCACCTTTTTGATAGGTAGAAGTCATCAGCCGATGAGGCATTTTTAGGCGGACTTCATCGCCTTGGTTGAAGGATAAAATAAGAGAGTTTATTCGCCTTTTTTGCCGAAGCAATCCGGGCACTGGTAGCTTACCTTCATCCCACCAGAGACGAGGTCCCCCGACACCTTCTTCGATGCACCCCGGAAGAAGATCTTCCTGCATGAGCTGCAGCGTTTTGGGAGGAAACGTTCCATTCCCGAAAGTTCTGCATCAAGGTTGTAGCTGTAGCTCTCTTCAGCGTCTGATGAGGGTTCATCCCCATCCTCTTCGACTCGCGAGAGGAGTTTATAAACCTGAAGCGGGTTGGCTCCTGCCTCATTAAACTGTTTGAAGAGGAAGTACTGGAGGACCAGCCATGATAGTTCTGATCGTTCAAATCCTTCATCAAATTCGAGGGTTTCATCAGAGGTATCGATCTCATCGACCGGTGCACCGCAGAGTGGACACTGCCCTTTGACCAGCTCTTCCATATATATTTCTTCGCGACACCCTGGACAGGTTGTGTGGCGTGCCTGAGTACGATATCCCATAATTATCTCTTTGGACTTCTGAATGCGATTCTATTCAACGTGCTCTGCTCGGCCGGTATCGTCAGGTACCGCACGCTCCCATGAGTTGAGGGAGATCTGTATGCATATAAAATTCTGTTCTGAAACCTCATAAATCTATAACTCTGTGCAAAGAGGAAATTGTTCAAAAAAACGCCTGATAAGAGTTTTTTTAAAGGCACTGATCACCCTTTTCGCAGAGAAATGTGTGTCAGCGCATTATAACCCGGAAGAGATACCGGACGATACGGCATCTGCCGGGATGGTCCGGGGTCTCTTTGCGGGAGGATTATACCCTTTCAGAAGGAGCGATAACGAAACGATTGTCACTGAGGAGAGGGCCATTGCAAGACCTGCATACTCCGGCCTGAAGGTGATCCCAACAAGAGGAGTGAGGAGACCTGCAGCAATCGGAATGAGGAGGATATTGTAAAAGAACGCCCAGAAGAGGTTCTGTCTGATACGCCCCATAACCTTGCGCGCAAGCTGGATGGCGGCGGCGGCATCGATTAAGTCGTCATGCATCAGGACGATCCCGCCGCTCTCGACTGCAACATCGGTCCCGCCAGAGATGGCGATCCCGACATCCGCCTGTGCAAGGGCAGGGGCATCGTTGATCCCATCCCCAATGAAGGCGACAACTTCTCCCTGCTGCTGGAGCCGTTTCACTTCACCTGCCTTATCTTCGGGGAGAACACCGGCAAGCACCCGCCTGATTCCGACCTCTTCACCGATTACCGAGGCGGTGCGTTCGTTATCCCCTGTGATCATAACAACAGAAAGCCCCATCTCCTCAAATAGCTTCACTGCTTCAGCAGAGGTGGATTTAAGTGGATCTGCAATAGCGATACAACCCGCATATCTGCCGTCTGCAGCGATGAGCGGTACGGTCTTTCCTTCGGTCTCTAACCGGACCATCGCACCGAGTGCATTCTTTGGGATCATGACCGATCTGCTCTCAAGAAACGATCTGGTCCCGACAATTACGGAGATGCCGTTCACGAATCCAACAACACCAAGACCGCCGAATGTCTCAAATCCGATGACGTCGTGGATCGGTGCACCTACCTCCTCAGCTTGATGAACGATCGCCTCTGCCAGAGGATGGAGGGATTTTACCTCGACCGAGGCGGCGAGGGAGAGGAGTTCTTCAACCGAACGGTCATAGGGAACGGTATCGGTGACCGCAGGTGTCCCTTTTGTGAGAGTTCCGGTCTTGTCGATGGCAACGATGGTGATTGCTCCTGAACGCTCAAGCACCTCTCCGTTTCTGATCAATATGCCAAGCTCTGCACCCCGCCCCACACCAACGGTGATTGCAGTCGGGGTGGCAAGACCGAGTGCACAGGGACACGCAACGACGACTACCGAGATGAGTGCGGTTACCGCAAAGAGGAGGGGAGATCCTGCAATCAGATACCAGAAGAGGAATGCCGCTGCTGCAATCGTGAGGACTGCCGGGATGAAGTAGGAGACAACGCGGTCTGCGATCCGCTGTACCGGTGGCTTGCTCCCCTGAGCTTCCTCAACCATTCTGATGATCCGGGCAAGGACCGTATCTTTTCCAATACGGGTTGCCGAGATGGTGATCGCACCGTTTGTGGAGATAGTGCCACCGATGACACTCCCATTAACTCCTTTATAAACAGGAATAGGCTCACCAGTGACGAGAGACTCATCAAGATAGCTTTCACCCTCAACAACGGTGCCATCGACCGGAACGGCCTCACCTGGCCGGACTATAACGAGATCGGAGATCGCAATATCATCAATCGGCACTTCTACTTCCTGGCCGTCTCTGATGATTCTTGCCTGCTTCGGCTGGAGTTTTACTAATGATCTGATCGCTTCGTTCGTCCTCCCTTTCGCCCTCGCCTCAAGATAACGCCCAAGAGTAAGGAATGCAGTAAGCATGATGGCCGTCTCATAGAAGTTAAAATCAGGGGAGAGGAAGAGACCAAACGTTCCAAGGACGCTTGACCCGTATGCTGTTCCGATCCCAAGGGCGTACATGACATCCATATCAAGAATGCCGTTTCCGAGGGAGCGGACGGCTGCTTTGAAGATGGGGTATGCGAGATAGGCAAAGAACGGTGTTGCGATGAGGAACATGAGGAGGGGCATCGGTATGGGAAGGTGGGGGTGAAGAAACATCAGAGCCATCAGGAAGGCTGAAACACCAAACCCAAGGACAATTCTGATCTTTTTATCAGAGAGATCCCGTTCTGCCTCCTCCTCTTCCAGCCGCTCGCCCTCCTCACCGGCGATTCCGGCAAAACGAAACCCTGCATCGGTTATTGCTTTTTTTATCGTATCAATCGGCGTAATACCTGCGTAGTAGACAATATACGCCTGTTCAGTTCCGAGATTGACGGAGACGGAGATGACGCCAGGGAGTGCGGAGATGGCTTTATCTATCGCCTGTACGCACATGGCACAGTGCATACCGCCGATCCTGACGGTGATCCGATCTGTTAGAGGAGTAAAACCGGCTCTCTGAATCGACTCTTCGATCGCTCTGAGTGTGACGGTCCCGGGATCATAGACGAGCCGGACCTTCTCAGAGGCGAGGTTCACCTCTGCGGATCGAACTCCCTCAAGCTTTCCGACGGAGCCTTCAACGGAGAGGGCACATGTTGCGCAATGCATCCCTCCCACCCTGAGGTCAGCAGTTATCTCGTGGTTTTCTGTCATCCGGTATGCCTGTTGATCCTATTGTGTAGGGGATGAAAAAAAGTATTGTATGGTTTCAGCGCTTTTCGAGCTGATGATCGATCTGGAAGAGACCACCGGCTGATGGGCCGATCTTCTCAAGTTTTACCACGATCTCCGAGGCATTCGCCTCTTCTTCGACCTGTTCAGAGACGAACCACTGAAGCATGATCTCTGCTGCATAATCCTTCTGCTTGATCGCCTCTGCCATCATCGCGTTGATCATGCCGGTGACCTTCTGCTCATGGGCATAGACCTCTTTAAAGAGTTCCAGAACATCCTTCCATTCAGCCTTTGGTGCATCGATTGCAGGAAGCGTTACGATGCCGCCACGCTCATTGAGATAGTCATAGAACTTCATCGCATGGGTGAGCTCCTCCTGTGCCTGGAGGCGGAGCCAGTGGGCGAATCCATTCCAGGTATGCTGACTGCACCATGATGACATTGAGAGGTACAGGTACGCTGAGTACATCTCCGCATTGATCTGGGTGTTGATCAGTTCTTCCATCTTTTTGCCTATCATGTTTTTATCACCTGTTGCTATCTGCCACTTTGAGCGGCATGTGAGGATTATGTCTTCTTAATGTTAAGGATTGCGATGGTAGAGACATATGTGGGATTTTTTACTGGTGTAATACACAAAGGAATAAAAATAAAGAGAACAAATATGGATATCCGTTTCTGGGCTTGTGGCTTAGCCAGGATAGAGCGTCGGGCTTCTAACCCGAATGTCGGGGGTTCGAATCCCCCCAGGCCCGTCTGTTTTGATACGCATCTCCATCAGGAGAGGTATTGAGTTTGACAACTGGTTCTCAGTCCCCTGAGAATCCATCCTTCTGCAGCAGAATACAAACGTTCATTGTCATTGCTTACAAATCAGGAGGGAGCTATGCTCTTTCTTTCATCTCAGGAAAAAGCAGATTGGCCTCATCTTGCAGAGGAAGTTCTTCAAGGTGATGCAGCACCCGGACAGTATGACAACGAGATCCGTTCAAACCTGCTCCCGGTCTTTCACTACTATATCGGAACCATGCTTGCCGCAGACGGACAGAGAGAACGCGGCATCGACTGGCTCAGGGCAGCAGCTCACTATGAAGGGAGCAGACCCTTCTCTGCGAGCCACCTCCTCGGTTTTCTTGAACGAAATGGGGGGAGACTTACAATGCCTGTTGTGGTCTTCCGCGATCCGCAGGCGTTCCTCCACTTCACACAGAATCCCATCATGAAGGTCGGGAGACAGAAGTTTGTTGCAGAATGTGGTGAGACCCTGCCGCGATTTGAGAGACCATTCTCCATGATGGATATCGGATGTGGCGACGGCGGGCTCACCGTCCTACTCCTTAAGCAGCTGACAGAGTGCGGCAAAGTCGGAGAGATCAGAGAAATCCTCCTCATTGACCCCTCACCTGCCATGGTACATCTGGCAGAAGAGAAGGTTCGCGCTGCATTCCCGGATCTCCACATTACAACGGAATGTTGTCGCATACAGGATTTATCTGCCGGAATAGACCGCCGTTTTGATCTCGCGATCAGCTCACTTGCATACCATCACATGCCCTATGAGGAGAAGCGAATCCATCTCCTCCAGTTGAAAGCATGGATCGACCATTTCATCATCTATGAGATGGATGCAGACAACGATACCCCGCAACAGCATTCACCGGAGCTTGCCCTCGCAGTCTATCAGTCATATGGAGGGATTATTGACTGTATCCTATCACAGGATGTACCAGAAGAGGTGGCAACCACCTGTGTCGACCAGTTCCTGATCTCTGAGATCGTCTCGTTCTTCATCCACCCACGCGGTACCAGGACCGAGTATCATATGCTTCAGAGCCAGTGGCATGCACTCTTCACCGAATGCCTCTCCCCGGAGTTCTCTCTCCGGTGCTGTACACCCTGTTATATCGACAGATATACAACTCTCTTCACAATGCATTATGGAAGAGATGAGAGTGGCTCAATTGAGCGGTACAGGGTATCCATCAGATAATAGCCTGACGGTGGAGAACCCTTTCAAATCGATCATCTTTTCTTCTTCTGCTCCTATCCCGAAGGTATGCTCTCCGCAGAAGATATCGCCGCCGCAGAGGATCGGATACGCCCCTTCATCCACAGGACACCGCTCGTCTACTCCCCAACCTTCTCGGAGATGACCGGCTGTTTCGTCTATCTTAAACTTGAGACACTCCAGAAAGCGGGATCGTTCAAGGTCAGGGGTGCGACAAACGTCATCCTGCAACACCGGTCACTGATAGGACCGGCGGGAGTTGTTGCGGCATCTGCTGGAAACCATGCACAGGGGGTCGCCCTTGCTGCACGGGGTGCCGGGGTGAGGGCAACGATTGTGATGCCTGTTGGCTCATCGGTTTCAAAACAGGAGGCTACGCGCGGGTATGGGGCAGAGGTGGTCCTTGCCGGACGAAACCTTGAGGAGTCGGTGAAATATGCCCGGATGCTCGAAGAGCGGGGTCTCTACTTCA
>NZ_JAUSCG010000098.1 GCF_030651615.1 Methanocalculus sp. | reverse complement strand
TGTTCCAGATACGTGACCCACTCTGGATCTTCTGTCCGAAGAAGACTACCTGAGTATAATCCCGCTCTAAAAGCTCTTTAAATTCATTGAAATAGAGTTCGCGGAGATGGTATGGATTATCAAACTCAGGTTCATCACTATAGATTTTCTTATTTGGAGTGGATATGATAACGATACCATCATCCCTCAATAGGCGTTTTATCTCTGAGAGGAGTCGATCATGATCATCAATATGTTCAATCGCCTCAAAACAGATGATGACATCAAAAAGGTTCTCTTCGCGTATCGGTATATCAAGGATATCTCCTCTGATAAATTCAAGATTGTGTCGGATATAGGTATTCTGGGCATGAGATACGACATCAGGATCTATCTCAATGCCGACAACCCTGTTTGCCACTTTTGAAAGGCTATAGGAGCCATACCCTTCTCCAGATGCCAGATCCAGGACATCTTTTCCCTGAACAAACTGTGATACAAATGCGTACCGGTGCTGATGTTCAAAATGAATCTCAGCCCCGCAGACCTCAGGCGGAATAGCAGGAAGATAGCGTTCACCCGTCCAATCAAGTGCGATATTTCTTCTCTGGTCCACGACCTTCTGCGACCTGAAGACAAACGAATTATAGGTGAAAAAGCTGCATAACTCGTTGGCATTATAGTACGTTAGATATCTTTCATAACTCTCTTCATCATCAATTATCGGAATATCATCGGGTCGGTACCATTGGGAGAGCGGAAAAACCTCGGTGGCATAACCGTGTGAATCCACAATTTCAGTTATATCTTCACCAAAATCCGTATACACAAGTGCTCCTTCTTCTCGCAGCGGGTCACCATGATATACACGAGGCAGTAATGGGAGCTCCACCCCATCTCCGGCAGAAATCCTCTTTTGTGTCTTTCTTCCTTCGTGATAGGGTATTGTAAAAATATGGTATCCTCCGGGTTTGAGGACCCGCTGGATCTCCTGAAGTGCCCTCTCAGGATCTTGAACGTGCTCAAGAACGTCCTGGGTTATGACAAGATCGAAGAGTTCATCTGAAAAAGATAGGTTTTGCAGATCTTCACAATGAACACCATTACTCTTTACTCTGCCATGCTCGAGATCATCGAGAAATTCAGAGGCAATATAACCAGGGAGTGTACTGAGCCGATCGTGAATCGGACCTGCTGCCTGTGTTTCATATATCTTCAGGTTGCAGAGCTGAGGTAGTGCCTCCTCAAGAGAGACAATTTCATTCTCTGTATATGTTGAAACAAGTATCCGTGCCAGATCACTGTTACGCCTGCTTGCACCGCATCGTACGCAGAGAGCTTCCCGTAGCGAACACCCCTCTTTTTCGGCAAATGGTCTGGTTTCACCACACACATAGCACCTCGTATCAACATTCTGCTCATCACCTCTTTGATCTGATCTCACACTGTTCTTCGCATATCCATAATACGAGCCACCCTTCTTCGTCAGGACGCAGACGGATTGCCCGATGGTTCCTTTATTTACCATCGTACTTCCGTTGTCCCATGCTATTGTCCCATCAAATCGGATGAATGGCTGATTTCCATCGTGAATTGCTAGGACCTCCAGCCCCAGGTGATCTGCCCAGCTTTCAAGTGCATCCCGGCTTATGAACTGGTTCAATACTTTATAGGAACTGGTATCATCAAGGACCTGTTCAAAATATACGTAATGGGAGGGTATCTGGAACTCAAGGAACGAGATGACGATCCTGCCATTTGGCTTGAGAACCCGTGCAGCATCCTGTAAATAGGTATAAGACTCTGCATGCATCAGATGTGTAAAAACCGAAAAAAAACAGATAAAATCAGCTGAGTTGTCGGGTTCAGGTATTGTTAATCCGGGAGCATCATAGAATCTCCAGTCATCACGGCCGCATAGCTGCTGGGCATATATCAGTAACTCTTTGACAACATCCATCCCGATATACGTGCCTTTTAAATAACGTGTCAATTGATATGCAAGTCGGCCGCTTCCACACCCTATATCAATAACAGTATGATCTTCCTGTAATCCAAGCTGACGAAGAAGGGCACATTCAAGCTTTCCAATAGCTTCAAACTCACCGCCAACTGCTGCGCTCATAGCCTCACGTTTATCTCTCTCTTCAATCAGCATCTCAGTGAATTCCTGATAGTCCTTTTTGTAGTGTGGTGTCTTCATATCATCATTCCTTAGTTCATATCATCCCGGATGTCCGTTAAATCGGTCGTGCTAACATAACGTATCATCTTAATCACTTCTTTTGTAATGTCTATCATCATCCTTATTATTCAGCAACAGATGCCGGATTGATCTTATACAGGAGATGATAGTCCGGAATAGTCATTTTTACCATATCGGAGTTCCATACGACCATCTCATCAGCAACAGCGAATAGCTCATCAAAAAGGAGATTATCCGGGTGAACCCGAATCGCTGTTGAATAGACACGGCAAACAGTCATAGGCAGGTGAATGATCATTCCAAATCCTGTGTACATGATAGCCCATCACCATTATGGGTGCCACCATATATTTATACCAAATGAGAGGTATTATCCCTTATCCATCATTTGAATGGTGAGAAACATCATAATTTCTTATCACAGAAACTTCAGATGTCAAAGTGGGATAGCCCTGTGAATAAGAAGGAAAACGATGCCGCGGACAGGAACCAGCATTTCCGTCACAACCATATGGAGGTGCCATGTCCTCTTCTCATCAGATGAGGGATAGTGAATCAGGAATTGAGATGGCATAACCATCTGATAATTGAATGGTTAAGGTGAAAAACATGAAGCCACAGGAGCCCATCAAACCAGCTATCTTACTTATAAAACCTCCTTCTTTTTCCGGCATTCTGCGCGCCTCTGAGATATCCAGTCAATTTATCCGTTATTTCCCTCATTTTTCTGGTCATCCCAACTTTTTTGCGCCCCTAAGAGGGCATTTCAGTCAGGTTTATATACTCGGCGTACTACTGGCTCATGGACTCCAGCATTGAGTTCTCGGAAAAAGCAGGTCGAATTAAAGAGATTGAACAGGGAACCTCTATCTCAGAATTCCTGAGTTCATCGTATCTGCACACAATTGCACAGACCATTGAACGAGAATACTACCCCACAGGAAGCACCAGATTCAGGTATCCGGTTCATCTCCTGCTGAAACTCCTCATCATCAAGTGTTTCAGGAAACAATCCTATGCCAGGACAATTCATCTCCTGACAGACGAGGATTGTTTTCATCTTGGGGCAGAGTTGGGCCAGGATGGTTACATCATACCCAATTCAGCAACACTCCACTACTTCGTGAAATACCGTCTCGGAGTCAAGGGGATTAAACGGCTCATGCACCTTGTCGGCGAGGCAAT
>NZ_JAUSCG010000092.1 GCF_030651615.1 Methanocalculus sp. | reverse complement strand
GCAGTTGCCGGAACGCATCCAAGGGTCATTGGTGGCGCACTCCGGAGAAACCCGACACCGATTATTATCCCATGCCACAGAGTTGTTGGAAAGAAAGAGATCGGTGGATTTACCCCCGATCCGGCGATAAAGGCAGAGCTCCTTAACCTTGAAGCAGGACCGATAAAAAAAGGCAGGCTTAACAGCAATAGATTCAAATAAAAACCATACGAGCATGCCGGAGAAGAGGACAGCGCTTATCCTGGTCGGGGGAGAGGCGAAACGATCAGGCGGAAAGGAGAAGTACTTCTTCAATTATAAGGGCAGATCCTTCCTCTCGTACCTGATTGAGGCATTATCACCCGTAACAGATGAGATCATCATCGTCGCCCGTGATCATGACCAGTGCAGCAGGTTTGAAGAGATCCCCGGCATCAGAACCATAACCGATCAGGTGCGTGGCATCGGCCCCCTTGGCGGCATTCTTGCAGGTGTCGACGAGGCAGAAGGTGAACTCCTCTTCATCACTGCATGTGATATGCCCTGTATCCGGTCCGACGTTGTTACATATCTCTTCTCGGTGATTGAAGACCATGACGCGGCTGTCCCCTGCTGGAATGAGGAGATGTTTGAGCCTCTTCATGCAGTTTACCGGAGGACTGCCCTGAAAGAGTTCCTCACCACTCACAGCTCGCTCTCACTCAGGGCAATGGTCCGGGGGATACATACCCGGTATGTTCAGATTGACGAGATTAAATCGATCGATCCGAACCTTGCGACCTTCACCAATATCAATGATCTCGCTGAGCTTGAGGCAATCAACGGATCAAAGTGAGATCAGGGTCGCTTCTTCTGTCCACTCGCATCACGTGCATACGTTCCAAACTCAGAGTTCAGTAGCCGATCCCCGGTGAAGACCGGGCCATCCCTGCAGACCCGTAACCCCTCAGGGTCGATCGAACATGATCCGCAGACCCCGATACCGCACTTCATGTACCGGTGAAGCGAGAACTGGCCGTGGGAGGCGATCCCTGCTCTCTCAAGCCGGTCGAGAATACCTTTCATCATCATCTCGGGGCCGCAGACGCAGATCGTGTCGTATGATACGAGATCAATATCCTGATCAAGCACTCCTGTTACAAACCCATGATAACCTTCAGAACCGTCATCGGTTGCTATCCTGAGATCTGTGATATCCTCCAGTTGATGAGCAAAAACAAGCTCGCGTTCTGTCCGTGCGCCAAGGATGAAGGTCTTCACCGATCCCTCCTTTGCCAGTGGATATAGCGGCACAACACCAACACCGCCTCCAATCGCGAGCACCCGGCCACGGGGAGTGAACCCGTTTCCAAATGGCCCGCGTATGCCGAACGAATCACCTACTTTCAGCTTTGTGAGTGCTTCGGTCGCCTCACCGACCCGTTGAACCGTGATTGAGTTTGCAGATGAGAAACCCATCGGAACCTCATCGACCCCCGGAACCCAGACCATACAGAACTGACCCGGACGGATGGTAAAGGAGTGATCGAAACGGATCGTCCTGACAGTCGGCGTCTCTTCATCTATCTCTGTCACCTTAACGGTGATTGGCATACCGTCATGCATGAGCGCACCCCACGATCTCACCGGCCGGAGAACCATCATCCGCATAGAGTGCTTCTCCAATTCGTTCAAAGATCCCGATGTCATCGCAGACCGCAGATCCGATCTGAACAGCAGATGCTCCTGCCATCATCATCTCGATCACATCCTCAGCAGAAGAGATGCCTCCGCAGCCGATGATCGGAATCGAGCAGGCGTCATAGAGATCATACACACAGCGGAGCGCAATCGGAAAGATCATCTTCCCGGAGAGACCTCCGAATCTGTTCCCAAGTACCGGGCGGCGGAGGTTAATTGAGATCCTCATCGCCCTGACGGTGTTTACAGCAACAATCGCAGTTGCACCGCCTTCCTCTGCGGCTCTGCCGATCACACCGATATCTGTGACATTTGGTGTCAGTTTCACCCAGGTCGGAAGACCGAAGGCCGCCACCTCTTCGGTGCATGCTCTGACAACGCCCGGATCAGATCCGATCGAGGCACCATACCCTTCAGCATGCGGACAGGAGAGGTTCAGTTCATATCCGGCAGCAATTCCCTCAAACCAGGAGGCGACCTCGCGAAACTCTTCCGGCATCCCACCGAAGATGCTCACAATAACGGGTCTGTCTTTCAGTGGGGTCAGTTCATTCACAAAGTCGCGTGAGGGATTTGGCAGCCCCATCGCATTTAAGAGACCACCTTCAAGCGGAATCAGGCAGGGCCCGGCATGCCCTGACTTTGGTTGTGGACCTATGGACTTAGTAACAACCCCACCTGCACCAAGCCTGAGCATACGGGCAAGCGATGCACCTGTTGTTCCGAGGACACCAGCTGCCAGGATGAGGTGATTTTCAAGGTTGACCCCGCCGACGGTCACGGAGCCCTTCTGAAGCATGATCATCCATTGAAATTGGTTCTGTTTAATAATGAGCATACCCCATAGTACTCTGTTATGACAAGCCTTGCAGTGCTTGGAGTCGGGCGTATCGGGGGCGAAACTGCCTTTGTGGCTTCTGCCCTTGGGATTGTTGATGAACTGATCCTTGCAGACAGTTATGAACCGCTCCTCCGCGCCCAGGTTCTCGATCTCTCTCACACTCCGCTTGATATCCCGATCACAACGGATCGGTCGCGGATTTCTGAGGCTGACATCTGTCTCTTTGCCGCAGGGTCACCACGAAATCCATCAATCAAAACACGGGCGGATCTCTTCGATGCAAATCTGCCGGTTGCAGAGATATGCAGTAAGTACCTGAAGGGCTTCACCGGTTCTCTCATCTGCGTCACAAACCCAATGGATATATTCTGCTACTATTTTGCAGAGATGCTTGAAATCCCACGGGAGCATTGCATCGGATTTGGGGGCCAGCTCGACTCCCGCAGGTTTGAAATTGCAGTACGGGAGCGTGGGATTAGAGGACCTGCATGGGTGCTTGGAGAGCATGGAGAACATCAGGTGCCGCTCTTCTCTCACCTCGACACTCCGGTTCCGGAAGCAGAGCGCGAAGAGATCCTCACCGGACTTCGGAGATCAAGCATGGATGTGATACAGGGCAAAGGCGGTACAGCTTTTGGCCCTGCACTCCATATCGCTGAGCTGATCCGTCTGCTCACAGGTGAAAAGAAGGAGACGATCACCTGCGCCCTCTCACTCAGAGGTGAATACGGGTTTTCAGATTGTGCAATGGGAGTTCCGGCTGAGGTCTCCCGTGCCGGTGCGAAGGTGATCGAGGGCTGGCCACTTGATGCATGGGAGGAGAAACACCTGAATAACGCAGGTGAGTTTGTCCAGTCACTCTGCCGGAGACTTGATGTCAGGTCATGAGATCGCCGTCATTCAGGTCGAATATAGCAATGCCCCAGGCGGCCCACTGATTCATATATTCGGACGAAAGAAGGATGGATGCGCAGTTGCCGTTGATGTAACCGGATTCAGACCATATTTCTATGTCCCTGTTGAAGAGGCGGATCGGGGACATCACCCCGATACCATTGAGGTCTCTGATATCAGGTCAAAGACGATCAAAGGGGAAGAGGTCGTCCGTCTCTATACGAAGAGACCAACGGATGTCAGGGAGGTCCGTGAGCGATATCACCATTATGAGGCGGATATCCCGTTTGCCACCCGTTTCATGATCGACTGTGGTGTAACCGGAGGGGTAATTGTCCCCGATACAACCGTCGGTTATACACAGATACGGCCAGCTGATGTGGAAGCACCAGCCCGTGTCTGTTTTCTTGATATCGAATGCGACGATTCTGAAGGTTTTCCTGAACCTGAGAAGCAGCCGATCTTCTGCATCACCTGCCATGACTCTTTCGACTCCAGGTATACCACATTTCTTCTTGCCTCATCCGAGTCTCTGACAGACCCGGATGCTGAAGTGAAGAATGGAGGGTATAAAAACGGGTGCTTCTCAGAGGGGAAGCATACGATCTGCACCTACCCTGATGAGCGGTCGATGCTTCTTGCCTTCATCGCACATATCAAAAAGACAAATCCGGATATCATCAGCGGGTGGAACGTCCTCGACTTCGATGTTCCCTACATCATGAAGCGTATTTCGACGCTTGGTATGAATCCGACGGACCTCTCACGCATCCCCGGACAGACTGAGCGAAATGCGATCCGGGGACGCGTCATCTTCGATCTCCTTGCTGCATACAAGAAGATGCAGGGGTCACAGAAAGAGTCCTATCGTCTGGATGCGATTGCAGAAGATGAACTTGGCGAGCGGAAGGTCAGATACACGGGGACGGTCTCTGATCTCTGGAAGAAGGATCCGGTGAAGCTGATCGAGTATAACTATAAAGATGTCGAGCTCTGTGTCGGGATCGATGCGAAGAATACGATCATCAGATTCTATCAGGAGATCGCACGGTACGTCGGCTGCCCGCTTGATCGGACTTTAAACTCATCAAATGTGATCGACATCTACATTCTGAGAAAGGCGGCCGGAAACTTCGTGCTTCCATCAAAGGGGAACGCTGTTGCTGACGAGTTTGAAGGGGCAACGGTCTTTGAACCGGCAACCGGTCTTCGTGAGAATGTCATCGTCCTCGATCTGAAGTCTCTCTACCCGATGGCGATGATGACGTTAAATGCCTCACCTGAGACAAAGGATCCGGAAGGTGAGATCAGAGCTCCGAATGGAATCCGGTTCAGACGGTCACCTGACGGGCTTACACGAAGTATCATCGCCGAACTTCTGCAGGAGAGGGATGAGAAGAAGCGGATCAGAAATACTTTTGAGTACGGATCGAATGACTACATCCTCTATGATCTCCAGCAGAATGTGCTGAAGGTGATCATGAACACCTACTATGGCGTCTCAGGATATGCCCGGTTCCGGCTCTATGATCGCGAGATTGGATCTGCCGTCACCTCGGTTGGCCGGGCGATCATCGGGCATACGCGGGATCTGATCGCAGGGAAGGGGTATGATGTCCTGTATGGGGATACCGACTCCTGTTTTGTCCAGCTCCCTCCAAATGATATCGAAACCACAATTAAAATCGCACGCGAGATAGAAGGTGAACTGAATGCGAGCTTTGGGTCTTTTGCACGGGACAGTTTGAATACTGACACCAATTATTTCTCGATAAAATTTGAGAAGGTGTACAGGCGGTTCTTCCAGGCAGGAAAGAAGAAGCGGTATGCAGGCCACCTCATCTGGAAAGAGGGATCAACCGTTGATCAGATCGATATTGTCGGTTTTGAGATGCGAAGATCTGATTCTCCACAGATAACGAAGATCGTCCAGAAGACGGTGATGGAGATGATCCTGATGGGTGAAGACTTCGACTCGATCAAAGAATATCTCGGAGAGGTGATCAAGCATTACCGGGCGGGTCGATGTTCTCTTGAGGATGCCGGTATCCCCGGCGGGATCGGAAAACACCTCGCCGACTATGATACAAAAGATGCGCAGGTTCGTGGGGCGATCTACTCAAACACCTATCTGAAGACGGATTTTAAGAAAGGGAGCAAACCCAAACGGGTATACATTAAGAATGTGACGAGCACATACCCAAAGACCGACGTTCTCTGCTTTGAGTATGCCGATCAGGTGCCGCCCGAGTTTGTGATTGACTGGGAGACGATGCTTGAGAAGACGGTGAAAGGACCCATCTCACGGATTTTAGAGGGGCTTCTCTGGGACTGGTCAGATATTGACCCTCAGAATACGACGCTTGCGATGTTTGGGATCTCATAGTCTCCGCCTCCGAATCGCCCGATAGGATAGGTACCCGATAATAAAGGCAAGTATGCCGATGAACATAATTGCCAGTCCGATCGCAATATTTCCAATCAGGAAGATGCGGAGGGCATCTGATCCGAGTGCCATCCCAAATGATCCGATCACCCCTCCCGTCACCATGATCCAGAAGACCTTCCATGGTGAAATCCCAATGAGTCTCCCGATAATCGATCCCATCAGGGAACCGGCACCCTGGATCGGAAGAGTGACATACATAAGAAGGGTGGCAGCAGTAAACCGCTCCATCCAGGGATTCTCTGCCAGGAGAGACTCGACTTTTGATATGAGATCCACCATATAGGACCCGATCCCTGGAAGACCAAAGAGATACCTGAAGTTCCATGCCATGAAAAGGGCGCCAAGCGTATCGATCAGAAAGATTGTAAAACCTGCATACCACCAGGGCAGACCCGCAACTATTGCTATTGGTATCACCCATCTCCCGATTGGGGAGACGAGATAGGCGACAATCACCGAGAGAAGTGTTATGAAGAGGAACGTCGGCAGAAGAAACGATGATAGAACGATATAGATCAGAAGGAGAAGAAATGGAACTAACGCCCCAATGAAGGGATATGTATCCTGATCCGGTACCTGCACAGATCAGGATTAGAGGGGCTGCACAATAAATATGCGTAAAAAAATCAGATTGAGCGGAAGAAGACCGTCGTCTTGATCTCCTCTGCTCCAAAGAACTTCTTACAAAATTCTGCTGTAATCTGCGGCGGGTATTCTCTGCAGCTAAATATGTCGAGGTATGCACTGTTGGTGTCGTTTGCAAAGTGTCCTGAGATACAGGAGGTCTCGATGAGCTGTACAAGTGAGTATCCTGCAACACGGTCATTTGGACCGAAGTTGACGATGAGTGGTTCACCGAAGCGCTTCATGTTGATGAGATCACAGACCTCAACGATGAACTGGTGAATCAGCTTTGGGTCGCGGATCGCATCAGGGTTGCAATTCTTGAGATCAATTGCTGTACAGAGGCCCCACATGTTCTCCTCTTTGTAACGGTTCATGATCTCTACGTCGGATAATTCTTTTGATATCTGCATGGTCTGGGTCATGGGTGTCGTATCTCCTTTATTGGATACTAATAGGTTGCAAAGTTCAGTATTTAAATGTTTTTGTTGAGTAAATCCATTATAATCAGCTATTTATCGCCTCAGACAGTTTATTTTGGTCAAAATTGCTTATTTTGAGTTTAAAAGTGTTTAAACGCGAAATAGGCATCTAATTTCGAATAAATTTAGAAAAGCTCAATTTTGCCATCGATAAAAAAAACAGGTAATTTCAGGTCATGCGCTTTCTGAAAGCTCATTGAGTATATAAAGGGTGGTGTGTATTTCTGAATCTCGCCGGACGGATTTTACCTCACTCCAGCCCCGGTATCTGACCGAATGCATCCACATATGACCTCTTCGCAACAGGATTTCCCTTGATGATCCGTTTCGTCGTCTGGATAAAGGCCGGGGATGCCCCTTCCTTAAGGAGAGCATTGAGGATGCTCATAAGAGGGAGATGGTGTTCTGCATCCATCAGATCGATATGGGAGAAGGTT
>NZ_JAUSCG010000090.1 GCF_030651615.1 Methanocalculus sp. | reverse complement strand
TGTTGACACTCCTGATATTCCGGTGACATGGGCTGCGATCCTCATCTGTGCCTTCGGCGGTATCCCCGGTGCCGTCATCCTTATCCTGCTTGCGATCGCAGGGATAACCGTCTGATCTATGAAAGCGATCCTTCGTGCCTGGTGTGACGATCATGAGATCCCGCTCATGGGAGTTGCAGATGTGAGTCGGTGGAAGAGCCCGCTCTTTCAGCCATGGATTCCGGATGCATATCATCCCGACTCTCTCTTCCCCGGAGCTCGTTCTGTGGTCACGATCGGCCTTCCTGTGCATCTCCCATCGCTTGAATCCTCACCCTCGATCCAGTACCACGAGATGTACCGGACGATCAATACCCTCCTTGACCAGTACACCTACCGGATTGCAGAGCGTCTGAACCAGGCAGGCTATCCGTCGGTCTCGATCCCGCGGGACGGGTATGGCGGTATCGGGGCGCTTCTGAAGAATCCCGCATCATTCTTCTCACATCGCCATGCTGCATACCTTGCTGGTCTTGGGACATTTGGTTTGAATAACATGCTTCTGACGCCTGAGTATGGTCCACGGGTAAGGTTCGGATCGGTCTTCACAACATGTGAGATCGAGGCCGATCCACTGCAGGCCACCGATCTCTGCACACACTGTATGGAGTGTGTAGACCGCTGTCCTGTCCGGGCTGTCAGCTCTCTTGGGTATCCGGAAGGGAAGACCGATACGATCGCGTGCGCAAAGTACAGCGCCGCTTTAAACAAACGACAGATCTCACCCTGCGGTCTCTGCATCAAGGTATGCCCGATCGGTTCAGATCGTGCATTCTATGGGCGGGAAGATGTCAGGGTGTACCGGGAAGATGAAGGGGAGACCCCCCTGAAGAAGGCATGGGAGCATATCAGATCCCATGGCAGCCTTTAGAAGACACTCGCCTCTGAATAGACGATCACATCATCAGGCTGGATCTCATATGGCTTGATCTCGCGGGAGTGCTGGGATCTTCGCATCTTTACCACCTCGACTGCGAGGTGGGTGCCTGAGAGGTCGCTTGCACGGACATATCTGAGCAGAATGACACAGTCGACAAGATACTCGACCAGACCGTACTTACTTGCATACGGGATCTGGGTGTCGGTCTCACTTGTCATCAGGAGTGTGCAGTCTTCATCACGCATCATCTCAACGAACCGGAACATCTCAAGTCTCCGGCTGGCTTCATCAGGGAGGAGGCCTTCAAAGAGTGATATCGGGTCGATGACGATCCGGGATGCCTTCGTCTCCCTGATGAGAGCCGGGATATCATTTTTGATGCTGTTGATTGCTAGTGTGAAGTCTGTCGGATCAAGTTTGATTAAAAAGAAGGTCGTGTCCATATAGGCATCAAGATCATATCCACGTCGTTTGATACTCTCTTTGAGCATCTCTGCTCGCTCGTCCAGGCTGATGAATATGCAGGTTTCACCCTTCTTCAGCCCTTCAAATATGAAATTGATCGCAAATGTTGTCTTGCCGGTACCGTATGTCCCGATGATGCCGGTGACTGAGTTTTTAATGAGGCCCCCGCCAAGCATCTCATCAAGCCCGTCGATCCCAAGCTTAATGCGTTGATCGCCCCTCCAATCTGCGGCCTTCTGCGTCTTCTTAGGTTTCTGATCCGAAGTCTCAAAATAAAAATCCATATCAGGACTGCTTTCTTCTGTCTCTGCTTCTCTCTGGGATGGCTCAGCATCTTCGTATACTATCTCTGGCTTTTCCGGTTCTCCTGAGTCTATTCTTTGGATCTGCCGCTCTGTTGCTCCAAAACCTTCGGGTTTCAGATCCGACCCGTTTTGTCTCTTCCCATCTCCATTCACTGCAGAGAAGTTGTCATCCATCTAGATTACCATCCTTATATTCTCCACATCAAACCCGCTTGATGCACCGATCCTGACTGCAAACTTGACGAGGTCACGTTCTTCGAGATATGGCATGACCCCCCGGAACTTCATGAAATACATGATCCTCTGCCGACGCTGGCCTGACCCCTCCTCCCATTTGAAGAGGATGACTGCATCGG
This sequence comes from Methanocalculus sp., assembly GCF_030651615.1. Lineage (GTDB taxonomy): Archaea > Halobacteriota > Methanomicrobia > Methanomicrobiales > Methanocorpusculaceae > Methanocalculus. The sequence continues at coordinate 2,497 of NZ_JAUSCG010000090.1, read as the reverse complement.
CACAGTCACAGATCTCAAGTTCACGGTACGAATCCAGGATTCCCCGTGTGAGATGGAGAAATATTGTGGTGTTCCAGGTCTTCGCAACCCGCTGAAGGCCTCTGAGGAATGCGACGAGATTGTTCCACCGTCCGGGATCGTTATAGAGACCGGCAATGTCGGTGAGGGAGTCGAGGATGATCAGGCTCTTTGGTCTGCCCTCATCCAGTGTTGCGATCAGATCGGCAAGTATGCTGTCATGTTCAGCCTTCTTTCTCTGCATCCGGGCAACGACACCTCCCTGATTATCATACCAGTTTGCAGGGACGACACTCCGTTCAAAGTATCCTGCTGAGAGATCCCTGAATATGACCCGTTCAGCTATTCCTTCGGTCAGGTCCTTCTTAAATGATCGGTTGATCTCCCCGATGATATCCTCCTTCGTGCGGGTAATACTGATATAGCGGATCTCTTCAGGAAGTAACAGACCCTCTCCACTCTGTTTTTTCATCCTGGCATGGGTGATGAGAGAGGTGTATGCAAACTCGGCACTCCCGGCTCCGATATCTGAGAGGAGGAGGATGAGGGATCCCGGCACCACTCCTCCATTCAAGACCGGGTCAAGTGATGTGATCCCGGTAGGCATCCTGCTTGTTGTCTGATCAGACATAATCATCTCTCTCTTATGACGATCAGGTTATTTAGGTTTCCTCCTTTTGGATAAGGTATATCTCTTTTGCGGGTGAGGATACCTGTAATAACGGGTGAGATCCCGTGATGAGGAGATATCTCTCGTGGATGAAGAAGAGAAGAAGAATGATGAGCGTGTCCTCCCTGCACCGGATAGTGACCACTATGGTTCAAAGAAGGAGAAAAAAAAGCGTTCATTTGGTTTTCTTTCATTTCTGAAGAGATCTGAAGCAGAGAGCATACAACCTACAACAAATCCCTGGGATGAATCACCCCCTACAACACAGGTTCAGTCCCCCTCTCAGGAGAGTGCTACCCCGGAGCAGACGAATACCGCTGCAACTGACGTGGACCGCAGGGTGCCTCCCGGATTCTGGGACTCGCCCCGACCTGATATCTCGGGAGAAATACCCTCCTCCTCCCCCGATACTGATGAGGCAGGTCCTGTGGATGATCTGCCTCCTCCCGGGATGGTGGAAACACCCTCTCCTGATCCTCATACTGACGAATCGCTTCCACTACCCGAAACTCCGGATGATACCCACGTTAAAGGATCTCTCTCCTCCCCCGATACTGATGAGGCTGGTCCTGTGGATGATCTGCCTCCTCCCGTGATGGTGGAAACACCTTCTCTTGATCCCCTTACGGACGAATCGCTTCCACTGCCCGAAACTCCGGATGATACCCACGTTGAAGGATCTCCGTCCTCCCCCGATACTGATGAGGCAGGTCCTGTGGATGATCTGCCTCCTCCCGGGATGATGGCAAAATCCTCAGAATCTGCCGATCAGGTGCCCACATATCCTCCTGAGGAACGGATTCCGTTTACGAGACAGGATCCGGTGTCTGCTTCGCCGACGAAGAAAGATCTCCCTGAACGCCGCTCCCTCCTTTCTGTTTTTCGAAAGAAGGAAGCCCCTCTGAAGGTTCCTGAATATGTTTTTGATACCAATGGTTCCCTTGTACATGCTGTTCTTCTGGAAAATGAAGAGGAGGTTGATTCATACTGGATCGAAAAAGGTCTCTCACTTGTTACAATCACCTACAACAAAAAAACCAGGCTGAAGGAGTACCATCTCTCTGAACCGGTTCTGACACAGTTCGAGTACGAACTGCTGGAGCGGGTATATGAGGATCTCCGTGACATTCTTATCCTTACCGACACTGAGATTCGTGAAAGGCCACAGCTGCTTCTCTTCAGAAAGACCGAAGATCTCCTCAGCCAGTATGGGTTGAAACTTGAACCGGAGACGATGTATAAACTGCGCTATTATCTCAAACGCAACTTCCTCGGCTGGTCAAGAATTGATCCCCTGATGAAAGATCTTGATATTGAGGATATCTCCTGTGACGGACATGATATCCCGCTTTTCCTCTATCATCGAAAACACAGAAACATCAGGACAAATATCCAGTTTCCTGAACAGCAGCTGAACTCGCTTGCGATCTCACTTGCACAACGATCCGGAAAACACATCTCAATAGGAAGCCCGATACTTGATGCCACACTCCCGGAAGGCTCCCGTCTCCAGCTGACCCTCGGTACCGAGGTGACGACCAGAGGTTCATCGTTTACTATTCGTAAATTCCGGCCTGAACCGTTCACCCCGATCGAACTGATGGAGAAGGGCACCTTCAGTGTTGATCAGCTCGTCTATTTCTGGCTCGCAATCGAGAACAACAAGAGTCTCCTGTACATCGGTGGGACGGCGTCCGGGAAGACTTCGTCTTTAAATGCGATGTCACTCTTCATTCCGCCGCTTGCAAAGGTCGTCTCAATTGAAGATACCCGTGAGATCATGTTATATCGGGAGAACTGGATCGCAAG
>NZ_JAUSCG010000084.1 GCF_030651615.1 Methanocalculus sp. | reverse complement strand
TACCTTTAACCGTGTAGGTGCCGGGAGTGGCTGCCTCAAAGAGCCAGACATGTGTGCCGGGGGCGCCCGCCAGTCCGGTATCAGGGGCGATGAACTCATCGCTGACCAGGGTGAGTCCTGCAGGAATGGTCATGTTCCAGGAATACCCGGTCGTCGGATTCTCGACGAGCGTTATCCGGATCATCATCCCGGGCTCAATGCCGATCCCCCCGCCATCATTTGTTTCATCAACCTCGACCACTTGAGGAGTCTGAAGAGGTGCTGCATCTCCTTCGACGATCATCGTCATGGAGAATGTCCCGGCAGGTTCGGCATCTGTCTCCCAGGGTCGGATATAGTTACCTTTAACCGTGTAGGTGCCGGGAGTGGCTGCCTCAAAGAGCCAGACATGCGTGCCGGGGGCGCCCTCCAGTCCGGTATCGGGGGCGACGAACTCATCACTCACCAGGATGAGCCCTGCAGGGACGGTCATGTTCCAGGAGTAGCCGGTCGTCGGGTTCTCGACAAGCGTTATCTCGATATGCTCACCCGGTTCAAAGGTGTAGGTTCCTCCATCATTTGTTCCATCAAACATATGGAGCGATTCTGGCGGTGCCGGAGTTACCGGCGGTGTATCAGGCTGTTCACTCACGCAACCCGCTGTAAAGAGCAGGGCAACGGTTATCAGCAGAATAGAAAGACCAATTCTTGTCATCAGTTCACACCATAAAAAAAGAGGTCACTGAATGGTATAACCCTACTGGTTGTAATCGTTTATTTTTCGGGAACGGGGACTATCTCAAAGGTGCAGCAAGGATCCCCGGCAGCATAGCACTTCCGCTCCACCGCCTCCATCAGTCTGCCGGATTGCCGGGAGAAGAGGACAGAGAGGAGACCGGAGTCAAATGAACAAGCAGGTCGTCCAAGGAGCGGAAGTTCTACACACTCGAAACAGTCATAGACAGCAAATGAGATCGGAGAGAGGGTAATATCCGAAATCCTGCCGAGACGATGCCGTTCCCAGAATACAATCAGGTTCTCAAGGAATGATTCGAGATCAGGTGCAGCCACAGCGAAATAGACCGCCTCTCCAACCGCCTCGCCGGTTCTTCTCAGGAACGGATCGATAGAGATGCCCTCTATAAGAAGTGAAACCCGGAGTGTCCGGTACATGAGCCTGTACAGATTGAAGGGATCATGTGCTCCATCACGGTATTTCGATGCATATTCGGAGAGATCATCTGATATTCGATCTCCCGGAGCAAACTCACCGATGAAATGAGAGGTCAGGAAGAAGATCTTCTTCCGCTCGTCATCATCACCGGGACGGGAGCCGACGATCCCTTCTTCAGCAAGTGCAGAGAGGTGTGCTGAGATCGTCGATTTTGCCCTCCCTGACGATCCGACGAGAGCATCAAAACTTACCTCCCCACCCCTCAGAATGTCAAGAATATGACGCCTGACGGGGTTTTCAATCGCACGAACACCTGTTGCGGTCCCATAAAGTGATAATTCGCTCTTTTCTCCCCCCTTCATCGAAAACTCCTATATAATACTTTTTTGTTATATAATAAATACTAATGTTCGTACACCAGAGAACCATCACAGTCTTTATCTGGATGCAGGGATGATACCCGGATATGACAATCATACATATCTACTCGGCACGAGATGACAGAATAGTTGAACGAGAGCCAATAGAGCGGAATGAGGTGGAATGGAGAGATTTCCTCTCTCCCGAGGTATTCTTTGTGGCTCGGAAGAAGGGGACTGAGCCCCCTTTCACCGGCAGATATCATAACTGCCATAAAACCGGGATCTATACCTGTGCCTGCTGTGGGATCGACCTCTTCTTTTCAACTGATAAGTATGACTCCGGTACCGGATGGCCGAGTTTCAGAAGGCCGGTATCTGATCTGAATATAAGGATTCAACAGGACAGATCAGGCGGTATGATCAGAGACGAGGTGCTCTGTGGTCTCTGCAGTGCGCACCTTGGCCATGTCTTTGATGACGGCCCTCCTCCCGATCGTCATCGGTTCTGTATGAACTCCCTTGCCCTTGTGTTGGAAAAAGATCTGCCGGATTTATCTACTAGAACAGAGTAATTTTAAGTGGATACCTCATGTCTGCTCAACCACAATGTAAAGGTCATCACCTTTCTCTTGTAGCAGACTTTTTCTTTTTCTTCTTTAGATAGGGAGACCGATCTTTTTTTCGGTCTCCCTTGAAGTTGTTTTGAGGTACCGGAGGCTATCATGTTTGGCATTCCTGACCCGACTATCTGGATTGCATATCTGCTCGCAATCGCGTTTGCGTGCGCATGTGTACTGTATGGTATTGTGAACTGGAACAAGGGGGATAGTGATAATGGCAGTTGATACGTTCACCACGATGATTGTGATCCTCGTCTATCTGGTGATGATCCTTGGTATCGGCTACTATGGGTACCGTAAGACCAAAGGGGCGGAAGATTACATGGTCGCTGGCAGGAACACCCATCCCCTCGTCATCGCACTCTCCTATGGGGCAACCTTCATCTCGACCTCCGCAATCGTCGGATTCGGCGGTGTTGCAGCAAACCTCGGAATGGGTTTGATCTGGCTTACGGTCTTTAATATCGGTGTCGGAGTGCTGATCGCTTTCGTCTTCTTCGGAAAGAGAGTTCGTACGATTGGACAGCGCCTTGGGGCTGTGACCTTCTCCGATCTCATGGGAAAATGCTATAATTCCACATTTATCCAGTATGTAAGCGGGATCATCATACTCGTTTCGATGCCGATCTACACCGCTGCAATCCTGATAGGTGGAGCTCGGTTCATCGAAGTAACCCTCTCCGTCCAATATGAAGTGGCTCTCCTCGGTTTTGCTGTTATCGTTGGCGCATACGTCGTTTTAGGAGGCCTTATTGCTGTGATGCACACCGATGCAGTTCAGGGTGCAATCATGGCAGTCGGGATGTCTCTTCTGCTTGTTCTGACCTATGTCTATCTTGGTGGAGTCACAACAGCACACACCGCACTTACGAACATGGCAGATCTCGTCCCGGCTGCACTGACTGCGCAGGGGCATCTGGGGTGGACATCGATGCCATCACTCGGATCACCGATCTGGATGACTCTTGTTACGACGATGGTCCTCGGTGTCGGTATCGGGGTGCTTGCCCAGCCACAGCTTATCGTCCGGTTCATGACCGCAAAGGATGATAAGGCACTGAACCGTGCCACATTGATCGGCGGACCATTCATCCTGATGATGACAGGTGTTGCCTTCACCGTCGGGGCACTGACCAATGTCTATTTTTATCAGAAAAGCGGTGAGATCGCCATCGCCGCAGCTGGTGGAAATGTCGATTCGATCATGCCATTGTACATAACGAGTGCGATGCCGGACATCTTTGTTGTCATCTTTATGCTGACACTCCTCTCAGCGGCGATGTCAACACTCAGCTCACTCTACCACACGATGGGGACAGCTCTTGCCTGTGATGTATGGGGACGAGGGCGAAGTTGCGCTCTATCCCTTAAATCAAATAAATATGGCATCTTCATCATGATGGTCGTCTCCATCGCCGTTGCACTCCTCCTCCCCGGCAGCATCATCGCCCGTGCAACGGTGATCTTCATGGGACTCTGCGCCTCTGCGTTTCTTCCGGTCTTTGTCAACGGGATCACATCGAAGTCACCCTGCGTTATTGGTGCGAAGGCTTCAATGCTGGCAGGTGCTATCGTCTGGTTCCTCTGGACTGCATTCTTCCATGCAGCAGAGTCAAGCGCCCTCGGTCTCTGCCAGTATCTGTTCGGGGTGCCTGCTCTCCTTGGTCAGCCATGGAGTGCATGTAATCCCCTCATAATCGCACTGCCGATATCAATTATTGTGATGGCAGTATTCCAGTTCCGGCACAACCGGAACATGGCATAATCCCTCTTTTATCGATGGTACGGCTCTCCTCTGATGATCCGAAAAGCCCTGTAAATCTGTTCAAGAAGGAGAAGACGGGCAATAGTATGGGTAAAAGTCATCTGTGAGAGAGAGAGTGTGAGATCAGATTTTGCTCGCACCTCTTCAGAGAGGCCATCAGGCCCCCCAATTACAAAAACGAGATCTCCTGAGCCTGAGATCTCTCTCTTCCGAATCAGATCGGAGAATGCCTCGCTCCCCATCTCTCGTCCGGCAGGGTCGAGTACGATGAGAAACGCAGGTTCTTTTGCAGCTGTAAGGAGGGCTTCTCCCTCCCGGATGATCGCACGCACCTTCTCTCCCGGAGAAGAGACCTTCTGATCAGGAATCTCGGTGATGGTGATGGAGGTATACGGAGTCAGGCGGCGGATCAGATCACTGATCCCCTCCTTCTGCCATGCCTCTTTCACCTTCCCAACAGCAATGATCCGGATATGCATGGATCAGAGGTCCGGGTCAAGCTCAAGAGCCTGTGAAAGAGACCGTAATGCCTCCTGCCGCTCTCCGATACTGTCATAAATCCTGGATTTCTGATACCATGCAAGAGCATGGTCGGGTGCTTCATCGGTAATATGATCAAAACAGGCCATCGCCTGTTCTTTCTTTCCGACATAATCAAGGACGAACCCTTTACAGTACCAGGCATTGATCTCGTTCTGGGAGAGGTCAATTGCCCGATCAAATGATTTGAGGGCATCATTATACCTGCCAAGGGCGACCATGATCGAACCACGGGCACTCCAGAGGGGGCCGTTCTTTGAGTCTACCGAGAGGGCCTTCTCATACCAGTTAAGGGCTTCACCAAATTTACCAAGTCTCTCTGCCATTGAACCGCGGTAGATGATCGCAGCAAGATCATCAGGGTGATCAGCAAGGATCAGATCATACTGGCGGGCTGCATCCCGGTATTTTCCAAGATGTGCGAGCAGACGTGCGATCGAATAGGTCGTTGAGGATACATCCGACTCCTCTTTCTGGAGTTTTGTCCATACCTCCACAGCCTCAGTGTATCTTCCGGCAGACTCAAGTGCAGATGCATATCCCCGTATCAGGATATGATCGTCCTTTCTGAACTGTACCGCACGTGAGTATGCGTTGACCGCCTCTTCATACCGCCCCATCCTGAGAAGGAGTGATGAGGATAATCTGAGGTAGTCGATATCATCAGGGTTCTCTCCGAGCAGTTCTTCGATCTGCTCAAGAGCCCGTTCATCATCCCCAAGGAGGGCAAGGGTGCGTGCATGGGCAAAGTCTGCGCCGGGTAATCCTGATGCCTTCCGGTATGCTTTCTCGGCCGTCTTTGTATCTCCAATTGTCTCTGCCATCCTGCCGAGTTCGAACCAGGTGCTGAGATCGCTCTCCTCCATGTGGAGATAATCTGTCAGGGCACTGCAGGACTCTTTCCATTTTCCTGCGAGAGCCAGAGCCCGTGATCGGCCGCGATGCACGTCTGCCGGAACATCCCCGGTTGAGATGGCACGGTCATACGACTTTACAGCCTGCAGGTATTCACCATCAGCTGTGAGTGCATCACCCATAGCACTCCATATCCTTTGATCGTCCGGATGCTGCTCACCTGCGTGTTTAAGATGCACCAATGCCTCTTCCGGAGCATCAATCTTCAGAAACGCTTCTGCTGCTGCAAGTATCAGAATCGGATCATCGGGATCTTCCCTGAGGGCTTTCCTATATGAATCTGCTGCCTCATCCGATCTGCCAAGGAGTGTCGAGAGCTCTCCAAGCTTTCTGTAGATCATGGTGATTGAGGGGTGCTGATCGATGATCGTCTGGCAGACATCCGCTGCATCATCAAAGCGACCCATCCGTTGAAGAACGCCTTCCATCGCAACAAGTAAACCTGCACTCCCGGCACCCTGGTTCATCGCCTCCTGGAGAGCATCTCCGGCAGACTGGTCCTGACCAAGGTGTTCAAAGGCTGATGCTCGTGTGTACCATCCCCCGATATCAGTCGGATGGTTATCGCAGAACCGGCCGAGTACCTCTTCTGCCTCACCATATGCACCTGTGGCATTCTGAAGCGATCCAAGCCTGAAGAGTGCATCAGGGATCGTATCAGAGACCTGCTGATAATATGCGATGGCATCAGGATACCTGCCGAGGTGTTCTGCTGCTATTCCGGCGAAGTAGAGTGAAATAGAATCATCGGGATTTGATCTGATAAAACGTTCAAGATTCGAGAGCCCATCTTCAAACCGGCTGCACCTAAGGAATGCTTCACCTGCCAGTGAGATGGAGAGAGGCCCATCAGACCTGATAAATGCCTCTGCCGCTTCTCTGTAGTGAGAACGCTGCATCAGGAGGGTGCCGGCGAGAGTATGGAGGTGGAGCTGTTTTGGATCGATTGATAGAACAGTGGTGATATCTGTCAATGAGGAGTCGTACTGGCCAAGCTTCCTGTACACATCCGCTCTTCCGATCAGTGCCGATGGGTTCTTCGGGTTGAGTGATACTGCTTTGTTGAATGCCGATAATGCCTCCTGATCGGAACCGAGGGCAGAGAGGAGTTCGGCATGCCAGAGGGAGATACCATCAGCATTGCCTGACCTCTCCGACAGATGTGAAAGGATTTCTTCAGCAAGAGTGAGGTCTCCCATCCTGTGAGAGAGGGTGGCACTATGAAGAAGTGCGGAGGTATTATCGGGATCATCTGCAAGCACCGCTTTTTCTTCAGTTAATGCCTCTTCCATCCTTCCGCATGCATCAAGTGCCCGTGCCCTGATCATCCGGTGTGAGGGGATCTTCTGCTGTTTCTCCGGCAGAGTATCAAAGAGAGCAAGTGCTCTTTCAGGATCACCGGTGAGGTACTGCAGCTCCATGTAAAGAACGATCGCATGCCAGTCCGACGGAGCAAGTGCGATCAGGGTTTTGAGGTCCTCTGTGCAGGAAGAATAGGATCCAAGCCTCATGTATGCCTCGATCCGACCTCGAAGAGCTTTGATATCTTCCGGCTCTTCGGACAGGATCTCACCATAGATCTCCAGTGCATCCCGATACTTTCCACTCTTCATTAAAATGTCAGCTATCAGGCGCCGGGCTTCAGGTGCCACCTGATCCGCTCTCCTGAAGGCCTGAAGATGCGTCAGGGCTCCTGAGTAGTTGCCAAGAGCTGCTTCTGCCTCAGCTGAGATCAACTGCATAGAAGGAGTCTTCGCCTCTTCCGGCGGAAGTCGTGCGATCATCCTGAGTACATCTTCAAATCGCCCGATAGCCGCCAGTGCCCTGACCTGAAGGGTGATCAGCACAATATTTTTGGAGTCGATCTCGATCGGTTCGCGGGGGCTGCTCTGATCGTACGTTCTCCCAAAGAGGCTCATCTCACCATCACTCGTCACCCAGGCAACCTTCTTCGATCCATCCGGGTGCTGCATCCT
>NZ_JAUSCG010000081.1 GCF_030651615.1 Methanocalculus sp. | reverse complement strand
TGAAGAGGTCTATCTCTGCCCCCACTGCAAAGAAGAGATCAGGAGACGGGATCTCTGGAAGAAGTGAACGTTTCGGATCTCTCTGTTCATCTTCTTTTTGAAGAATCACGTATCGCCTGCCTGTATATGGGATCAGGATGGATCGAATACGCTTTTTCATACGATATGGTCGCTTCATCCAAACGATCAAGCGCAACGAGAGCCTGCACTCTTCCTTCCATACATCAACAGCACCCGGATCATTTCTCAAGAGCAGAGCAGAGGACAGGATAGCTTTACACTCATTGGTAAAAATCGAGGGAAGCTCCTGCTTTTCATTGGGATCCCCGTCTGAGTGCCTTTTCCGACTGGAAATTTTCTCCAGGATATCCATTGAGATTCAGTCCATCAAGCTATCCGGTATACATATACAAGCCGTACTATCTTCAAACAAGATAGTGATTATATCCAAATACTGTGTAGAGGATATGGAAAGCTTATATATAAGATATAATGGATAGGCTATGTAAGGTGTCATTATGTCAATCAGCACATGTGCATCAGGATCCTTTGCATATGCTCAGGAAGCAGTGTGGGGGAAGTGGAAGCAGTGGATACTGCTTGTTGTAGCGTATCTGATAACAACCATTACATTGTACCTTGTCCCGGTATTCAACGGGTACCTCGTCTCTGTTCTTTCGGGGAAAGTTCCGGCACCCGAAGTTGAAGACTGGGGTAAACTCTTTGTGGATGGCTGGAAACTGAATATTGTTACCTTAATCTATATGCTCCCGGTGATCATCATTCTGATCATCTTCGGTGCGGCAACACTGCCGTTTGTTATAGCCGGTGCAGCAATGGGAGATATGACCGGGGTTGTACCCGATCAGTACATCCTGGGTGCTGTTCTTGAACTTATGGCAGCATTTCTCATTGCAATGGTCGTTCTCATCATCATCTCCTTCATCGCCTATACTGGTGTTGTCAGGTTCGCAAAGACAGGAAGTATCGGTGAAGCCTTCAATTTCGGGGCGATATTTGTGCATATCGGAGATATTGGATGGCTGAATTATATCTTCGCAGTCATCGCCCTCTGGGTGATAATCTGCGTCTTTGCCTTTGTTATCGGTATTCTGAGTGCGATTCCATTCCTTGGGTGGCTCATCAGCCTCTTCCTTGCACCACCACTCTCGCTCTTCACATGGAGATATGTGACGATGCTATACGAGAATGCTGCATAGGAGCATGTATCTCCTCTTTTTTTGAATCGGGTGAGCGACGAAATGCATACCGAACAATCCGGTTCGAGTATCTGAAATATAACCTGAAAGAAATATCTGCGGATAAAAAAGGTCTTCTGGCAGTTCAACCAAACTATCACTAGTATGCAGTTCTGCTTCTCAGATCGATATAAAAAAACTCCCGGATCCTTCCTCGACGAGCTTTTCCGGGTATCGAGGGACCCTGCAATAATCTCGTTTGCCGGTGGTCTTCCGGATACAACTCTCATCGACCTTGAGGGGATACGGAAGGCGACTATCGCTGTCCTCGAAGATGAGGGGAGATCAGCCCTCCAATATACGACCACCGACGGGTACCTCCCTCTGCGTGAGTACATTGCAGATCGCTACCGGTCACGTCTCGGCATTCCTGCAACACCTGCTGAGATACAGATCGTCAACGGCTCCCAGCAATGCCTCGATATCATGGGGAAGATCTTCATCTCCAAAGGTTCTCATATTGGGATGGAAGCACCAGGTTACCTCGGAGCCATCGATGCATTCTCCCTGTACGAACCAAGAATCCATACCGTGCCTCTGATCGAAGGAGGTCCTGATCCTGATATCTTTGAAGCACTGGTCAAAAGAGAGAGGCTCTCCTTCTTTTATGGGATTCCAAACAGCCAGAACCCCTCCGGCACTACGTATTCGGACGACCGCAGACGACATCTTGCAGAGGTCTTAGCGGGATCGGACTGTGCGTTCTTTGAGGATGATGCATTTGGCGAGCTCTTCTTCGATGGCAAAGCCCACCCACCTATGAAGCGATATCTTCCTGAACAGACGGTAATCTCGGGATCGTTCTCGAAGATCATCGCACCCGGACTTCGGATCGGCTGGATTTTTGCACCAGCGCCGGTTCTGAAGCGGTTTAACCATGCAAAACAGGCAGCTGATCTTCACTCAAACCTCTTCTCCCAGATGATCCTGACCCGGTACCTCCGTGACAACAGCCTTGACGACCATATCAGCAGAATAACCAGCGTCTATAAAGAGAAGTGCCGTCTTGTCTGCGAACATCTCGACGCACTCGGTCTTGCCCATACAAACCCTGAAGGGGGCATGTTCCTGATGGCAACCCTTCCGGAAGGAATTTCGTCGATGCACCTCTTTGAAGAGGGGGTCAGAGAAGGGATTGCTATCCTTCCGGGTGTTCCATTTTATCCGGCGGGAGGAGGGGAGGAGACCATCAGGATCAACTTCTCAAGCCCTTCGGTTGAGGAGATAGAGGTAGGTATGGAACGCCTCTCAAAGACTCTCCATGCCATAAGGGGCAGGATACCACATTCATAGAACGTATCACGATACAAGAGGCATTCCCCCTGATCATCTTCAGGGAAGATGCCTTCTGATCCCAACGGACTGAAAGAGGATTATCGCAGTTACGCCGAGCACGATCAGAAAAATCACTGAAAAAGCCTCTTCTCCCGGATAGATGGTGAGGGCGGCACCGGCAACGATCGGCCCTATCGCGCCGCCGATGCTCTGGATAGTATGGAGAAATGCACTTGCTGTCGCTGTCTGTCCGGGGGGTGCTGATGCAACTGCAATCATGTTGTCTATGGTGAGAAGGATCGACATCCCGGCAGAGAAGATCATCCAGATGCAGACGACGAGGAGGGGGGTGAGAGGGAAGAGGAAGAAGATCCCACAGCCGACAAGGAGCGCAATCGAACCGAAGACGAATGGTAAGACCACACCTTTTTTTCCAACTATATACCCTGCAAGAGGACCTGAGACCATATCCATTAGTGATCCCGGCATCAGAAGAATCCCGACATAGACGATTGCAAGGGCAAGGCCGGCAGGGGATGCGATCAGGTACGGCATCACCTGGAGAAGGATGAAGAAAGAGAAGACGACGAGAAACGCGTTTATAGTAATGGCTGGAAAAGGTGCCTCGCGGATCATACCGATGTCAAGGAGAGGCAACGCCACCCTCTTCTCATGCCGAAGAAAGAGGATAAGTGAGATAATCGAGATGGATAGGCAGATCCAGACGAACGGGTGTCTGATCCCGGCCAGGCCCATCTGTGTTAATGCGAGCATACCGAAGAGGATCGAGGCGGCAAACAGTGCCATCCCGGTGAGATCGATCTTCCCTTTTAACACTCCCTCCTTTTTTGGGAGGATAAACCATGCAGATATGATCAGTGCCATAACAAAGGGGGTCATGACCAGAAAACATGCACGCCATCCACTATGTTCGATGATGAACGCCCCCGTCATAATTCCAAGGAAACTCCCAGCACCGTAGGTGGCGGCAAGAACTCCAATGCCTGTTGAAACCCATTCCGGTGGTGTCTCCTCTGCAACGAGGGCATAGGCGAGAGGAGCAACTGCAAGTCCGACACCCTGAAGCATCCGGGAGAGGAGGAGAGTCAGCATATCCGGAGCAAAGCCCCCGAGGAGGACACCTGCACCATAGACCAGAAGACAGATGAGAATAACCCGTCGTTTTCCAATGATATCGCCAAGGGACCCGACAGCAAGGAGGATCACTGCTCCTACAAGCATCACGGTTGGAAGGATCCATGCGGT
>NZ_JAUSCG010000069.1 GCF_030651615.1 Methanocalculus sp. | reverse complement strand
GGATGTTTCCGCCACCCCGTTTTGCCGCGATCGAGATGAACCGGGTGAGCGAGGCTCCCCAGACGAGATCGACGATCTGGCGGGTCTCCCCGGCTGCTGCAAGGTTGAAGTCGAGCGGTTGTGTCTCTGCAAAGGCCCGGTTGATCTCGTCAGGGGTGATTGCCGAGAAACGTGACCTGTCGACAGGTACAGTCTTGTTGACGGCACGGACAAGCTCATATGCCTCTTTTCCGATCAGTTCACCTTCAGTATCGTAGTCAGTGGCGATCGTGACTGAGTCTGCCTTTCGTGCTGCCTTCTGGAGGAGGGATACGATCTTCTTCTCAGTCGGCCTCTTGATGATCCCAGCACCGATCAGGGTTCTTGGTGGATGGGTTGCACTCCTCCAGTTGTCGTATCCCGGTTCAAAGTCAACCTCGACGACATGACCGCGAAGACCGATCACCTGAGTATTCCCAAACTCATAGATGGTTGCCGCCCCATCTTTTTTGGATGAAATCTTTGCATCTCCTGAGAGGATCTCAGCGATGCGCCTGGCGGCGATGTTCTTCTCGGCTATAATCAGATGCACAGAAACACTCTCCTGTTTACTCCTTAAGGAGATCCTCAATAATTCTGGCGATCTCTTTTGGATCGGCCCGTCCTCGTGTAGCCTTCATCACCTGGCCGACGAGGAAGTTGATCGCCCCGGCTTTTCCGGCACGCTGGTCGGCGACTGCAGGGCCGTTCTCAGCGAGAACTGATGCGACAATCTCCCGGAAGGCTCCTCCCTCCTCTTTTGATAATCCAAGACGGGCGATGACTGCTCCTGGCATCTCCGGAGTTGATCCCTCCATCACCTGATTTAAGAGGAGCCTGAGGATCTCAACAGCTGACGTATCGGTGATGGTGCCCTTCTTCACCTCTTCAAGGAGGGCGTTGAAGTGCGGAACCGGAACCTTTGAGATCGGCATATCACGGTAGTTCAGTTCTCCAAGGAGTATATCGGCAGTCCATGGTGCGGCCACTTCAGGGATGCCGGAAGCAACCTCCTCAAAGAACTCTGCAAGTCTGAGATCCCCCGTAAGGGTTCTTGCATGATTGAGTGAAATCCCATACTGCTGCATAAACCGGTCACGCCGTGTATCCGGCAACTCCGGCAGTTCGATCTCTTCAACCCATGAACTGACCTGAAGCGGTGCGAGATCGGGTTCAGGGAAGTACCGGTAGTCATGCTCCATCTCTTTTGAACGGGCAGAGGTGGTGACACCCCGTGCCTCCTGATAGTGCCGTGTCTCACGGACGATCTGAGCGTTCCTCCGGATCATCCCCTTCTGGCGGGTGATCTCAAAGGTGAGCGCTTTTTCGACGCCCTTGTAACTGGTGATGTTCTTCACCTCGACCCGTTCGTACCCTTTGATCGAGATGTTTGCGTCGACTCTGAGTGATCCTTCCCGTTCTGAGTCATAGATCCCGAGGTATTCGAGGGTCGCCCTGAGTTTGTTTAAGAACCGTCTCGCCTCTTTTGGTGAGGAGAGCTCTGGTTCAGTCACGATCTCAATTAATGGGACGCCGGATCTGTTGTAATCAACGAGGGTGTAGCGGCCGCGATCCCCGCTCCCTTTATGGACAAGCCGACCCGGATCCTCCTCCATATGGATTCTGGTGAGATTAATCCGCTTCTCACCGCCAGCTTCCGCTTCGATCTCGATATAACCTCCAAGTGCAAGAGGTTTGTCGTACTGGGTAATCTGAAAGGCTTTTGGAAGATCGGGATAGAAGTAGTTCTTCCTTGCAAACTCAGAGAACTCCGGCACCTCACAGTGAAGTGCCTTTGCAACCCTGAGAGCATAAACGACCGCCTGTCTGTTTAAGACCGGAAGTGATCCCGGCAGACCGAGGCAGACCGGGCAGACATGGGTGTTTGGCCCGTCATCCCGGTAATCTGTTGAGCAGCCGCAGAATAACTTCGTATTGGTGTTCAGCTGGCAGTGGATCTCAAGGCCGATGATGACGGTCATGCTGATCCCTCCTCAAAAGCCAGAGCAGCAGCAAGGATCTCATCCTCGGCAAAGTGCCTGCCGATCAACTGGAGTCCAACCGGCATACCATGGGCAGTGCCGCAGGGGACTGAGAGAGCAGGAACACCGGCAAGGTTTGCAGGCACCGTCAGGATATCTGCAAGATACATCGAGAGGGGATCGCTCGTCTCCCCGAGTCTGAACGCAACTGTTGGCATCGTCGGGCCTGCGATGATATCCACGCTCTCAAAGAGGCGTTCAAAATCATCCCTGACCATCTGCCGTGCAGCTTGCGCTTTTGCATAGTATTTTCCCTGGTACCCGGCTGAGAGTGCGAAGCTGCCAAGCAGTATCCTCCGCCTGACCTCCTCACCAAATCCAGCTCGCCTGATCTCTGAGTATGCATCATGCCAGGAACGGACGGTGTCAGGTGCCTGACCATATCTGACCCCATCGTACCTGCCAAGGTTTGAGCTTGCTTCGCTCATTGAGGTGACATAGTATGCTGCAAGCGCATACCTCATGCTTGGCATGGAACACGGTACGATCACAGCACCAAGCTCTTCAAGCCTTTGAATGCCGGATTGCACAACGGATGCGACAGCCGGATCGACCCCTTCGCCAAAGAACTCGGCAGGAACGCCGATCCGTTTCCCCTGTATCTCTGATCTGAGTGGAGTGGGTGCAGGCAGATCGAGGCTTGTACCATCCCGTGGATCATATCCTGCGATACAGGAGTAGAGGAGGGCGCAATCTCTGACGTTTCGTGCCAGAGGTCCGATCTGTTCAAGAGAATTTGCATAGGCGATCAGGCCGTACCGGGAGACACGACCATATGTTGGTTTTAATCCGACTATCCCACAGAAAGAGGCGGGACACCGGATCGATCCTCCGGTATCTGTCCCAAGTGCCATCCTGACAAGACCAGATGCAACGGCTGCAGCTGATCCACCAGATGATCCTCCCGGCACCCGGGTCGGATCAACCGGGTTTGTTGTTGGGCCAAATGCTGAGCTCTCGGTGGTGGTGCCCATCCCAAACTCATCCATATTTGTCTTGCCGACGATTGCTCCACCAGCAGATCTGATCAGCGTGATTACATGGGCATCATAGGGAGGGATGTACCCTTTCAGAATCTTCGATCCGCAGGTGGTCTGTATTCCTGCTGTTGAAATATTATCCTTAATGGCGATGGGGATGCCTGAGAGGGGGCCTTCCTGATAGTCAATCTCTCTGCACAGAGTGATGAAGGCATTATCCGGATCTGGTTTATCAAAGCTCATCTTCGATCCCATCTCAGATCACCCTCGGGGCACGGATGAAACCATCTTCCGGATCAGTGGAGTTCTTCAGGATCTCCTCATGGGGGAGAGATGGTACAACAACATCATCTCTAAAGACGTTGCTTCGACTGCGCGTTGCCCCACCCATCCCCTCGACCGAATCGAGGATACCAAAATATTCAAGTATTGCATTGAACTGACCGGTAAAAAGCTCCAGTTCAGACTCATCGACGCCGATATCTGCGATTGTGGCGATGTGTGCTACATCTTCTTTAGAAACCATGCTCTGCCCTACCATCCTGCAACTGACGTATGTACCCTTGTACTGCCCTTTTAAAACCTCTTTCCCGTGCGAGATCCCTGATGACCTTCCATACACCACTCCCATACTGCATCGCCTTCTTATCATACCATGCGATATCCTCAGGAATAACGGCAGAAGCGGCTTTTCGGAGCGGGAATTTCCGCACCCCGGATTGGATCATCTCCCCTGCCGGAATCTCATCAGCGGCGCGCATCACCCTTGCATCAAGGAACGGAAGCGAGAGCCAGATTCCAAAGAGTCCTGCAACCGCCTGATCCCGTGCCATCTGTCGCGCGAGATCGGTGATGTCGGCTCTTCGGTCCTCCTCCAGATCACTGCTCTGAAGATACCGTGTATAGCCACAGAAGAGTTCGTCCGCCCCCTGACCGGAGATGATCCGATCATACCCCATCCCGGCGGCGGCACGGCAGAGGAAGTAGGCGGTCGCAGCAATTGAGGCATCTACCGGATTTGGGGACGGCAGCAGGGGGATGACACGTATGAGTGCATCTTCAACCTCTTCGGGGTCGATGATGACCGGAGTGAAGTCACAGTGAATCGTCTCTGCAACCATGTGTGCACGTTTGAGATCGTGAGAATCTTCAATTCCAACACAGATGCATGGCCTCCCGGCAATTGCGGCAATGAAGCTGGAGTCAACCCCGCCGGAGAGGGCAACGACGCTTTTATCACTGCTTCGCAGGAGGACTGCCGTTTTGACT
>NZ_JAUSCG010000085.1 GCF_030651615.1 Methanocalculus sp. | reverse complement strand
GTTTCATCACTTCCATCGCATCAAGTGCCGGTTCCGGAACCCTGCCATTGAACATGCACCCGACGAAGAAACCGATCGTCATCTTCACGGGACCGTCAGGCTCGATCACTTCAGGTACCTGTTCGAGGAATGTTGGTTTTGTCCGCTCAACACTTTTGCCGGTCCGCTCGATAAGCTCTGCCACCGCCTGGTGCCGGGGGAGGGTGAGACCTGCACGGTTTGCCCGTTCGCGGAGTTTCTCGATGGCCTTCCCCGGTATCTTAATCTGCTTTGGGCAGACCTCGACACACCGGTGGCAGGTGGTGCAGGCAAAGAGCCCCCGCTCGATCGCTTCTGTGATCCGGTCTTGTGTATCACGGGGGTCAAGGGCACACCGCATCTCCTGCCGCATGGCAGTCGGGCCTGCAAAATCGACCACCTTCAGTGCAGGGCATGCGGAGACGCAGCTTAAGCACTCGATACATTCCCGGAGGGGTTTGATCAGTTCGACCTCCTCTTTTGTAAGGGCCTGTGGCTCATCTGAGGGGAGAACTGTTGCCAGCCGCTCAAGCACCGGGGCGATGTCGGTTGCGAGATCGCGGATCACCGGGAGTTCAAGAGGGAGAACGACCATACCATCTGTCGCCTCCTGCATACAGGCAAGACCTGGATTTCCATTGATACGAACTGCACAGGAGCCGCACTGACCGGCACGGCAGCATGAACGGAAGAGGAGCGAGGGGTCATGGACGCGCCTTACCTCCTCCAGTGCATCGAGGACACGTGCACCATCGTTCACCGTCACGGTATAGGTCTCGTTATGCGGTGCTGTTTCTTTTGCCGGATCGAACCGCTGGATTGTAAGGGTTATTTCTTTCATGGGAGCCTCCGCAGTACCTCAATGCCCCGATATGATGGTGAGATCCGGGTATGGCCATAGGGTGAATCCAGAACACTCCACCGGACAGCACAGTCTGTTCTGACATGTGCTCCCCGTGACTCCTGCCGCATCAGCGCACCATCAAGGATCATCCCGGCAACCAGGAGCATATTCTGCCCTGTCCATGCATCCAGAATCTCAGGGCCGGAACTTGCACGGAGCCGTGCTGAAGCAAGATCCAGGATCGCTTCACGGGCCGCAGTAAGGGCAGATGCGGTCCGGTAGATCCCGGCACCATCCCACATCACCCGTTTCATCCTGGCAATCAGATCAGACGGTTTCATCTCACCCGCTTTGAATGCGGCGATCTTCTCTTCAACGGACCTGATCTGATCGGGCTCAATCCGCCTCTCCCTGACCTCAGTTCTGCCTGCCGCCTCACCTGCCCGCCGCCCAAAGACCTGCGTCTCGGCAAGGGCGTTTCCGCCGAGCCTGTTTGCTCCATGCACGCCGCCTGCCACCTCTCCGCAGGCAAAGAGTCCCGGAACGCCCGTCTGACAGTCAGGGGTGATTCTGATGCCGCCCATCATATGGTGGGCAGTCGGTGCGACCTCCATCGGTTCCTTTCTGATATCGACGCCGAAGGTGAGGTACTGCTCAAGCATCAGGGGGAGCCGCTCTTCTATCTGCTTCTCCGGAAGATGCGTCACATCCAGCCAGACACCGCCCCGTGGTGTGCCTCTGCCTTCAAGCACCTCGGTTGCGATCGACCGGGCGACCACATCCCGTGTCGAGAGTTCCATCCGGTCAGGGTCATACCGTTGCATGAACCGCTCACCATCGATATTCTTCAGGACACCCCCTTCGCCCCGTACTGCCTCGGTGATCAGTCTGCCCCGTGCATCATAGGGATAGACTGCACCGGTTGGGTGAAACTGGACCATCTCCATATCAATGAGTTCAGCCCCGGCACGGTATCCGAGTGCATACCCGTCGCCGGTTCCCCCTGTCGAGTTCGTAGTGATATCATAGATCTGCCCGGCACCGCCGGTGGCAAGGACGACGGCATCGGCTGCGATCGCACCGATCTCTCCATCCCGCGTTGAGGTGATCGCTCCGGTTACCCGACCGCCATCCTTTGCAAGTTCGAGTGCAGAGATCTCGTTTCGTATCTGCACCCTGGATGCGCGGAGACGTTCAAGGAGTGTCATCACGATCTCGTGACCCGTTCTGTCACCTGCATAACAGGTCCTTGGATATCGCTGACCGCCAAATGGCCGCTGGGCGATTGTACAGCCATCAGCTGCATCAAAGACCGCACCGAATCTGAGGAGGTCATCCATCCGATCCGGTGCTTCTGAAACAAGCACCTCAGCAAGAGCTCTGTCGTTTAAGAATGCACCTCCTTTCAGCGTGTCTTCGAGGTGGCCTTCGATACTGTCAGCCTCTCTCAGGACTGCATTATAGCCCCCTTCGGCCATCACGGTGCAGCCGCCCTTCCCGGCAATCGTCTTTCCAATAAGGATCGTATCGCCATACCGTGCTGCCTCAAGCGCTGCCCTGATCCCTGCACCACCGCTTCCGATGACGAGAACATGGCATTCCTCCGTCGTAATCACACCCATCGTATTATAACCATCTGCCGTGTAATAACTTAAAATACATCGTGGGGTTTGGTGAGCCAGAAATGAGGCTTGTAATGAAATTTGGCGGCACATCAGTCGGTGATGAGAAGTGTATCGCCCGCGTGGTCGATATCCTTGCAGCCCATCGGGAGAGAGGGGATGAACTTGCGGTCGTTGTATCGGCGATGACCGGTGTTACTGATCAGCTCATCGCGACTGCGCAGGAGGTTATCTGCTCCTGTGAATACCCCCCGATCGAGGCGCTGATCCATGCGCTCCGGTCAAGGCATATGAAGGTCCTGGAGACTGTTGCCCCGGACTATCTTGAAGAGGTCGGGGTGTATATCGATGATCGACTCGGTAAACTGAAGAATATTCTCACCGCGGTTCATACGCTCAGAGAACTGACTCCGAGATCAAGAGATTATATCATCTCGTTTGGTGAGCGGCTCTCTGCACCGATCGTTTCGGCGGCACTGAACCAGGCGGGGATCAATTCAACGGTGATGGATGGATGCGAGGCAGGTATCATCACCAACTCCTGTCATGGGGGTGCAGTTGCTCTTCCTGAGAGCTACTCCCGGATCCAGAGCAGGGTGGCACCGCTTCTCTCAGAATGCGTTCCGGTGATCATGGGATTCATGGGATGCAGCGAACAGGGATTTGTGACCACCCTCGGCAGGAGCGGATCAGATTACACCGGATCGATCATCGGAGCAGGGATTAATGCAGACGAGATCTGGATCTGGACCGATGTCGATGGTGTGATGACGACCGACCCGAGGATGATCCCGGAGGCACGGGTGATCCCCTCCATCTCGTTCCTGGAGATGATGGAGCTCTCGTACTTCGGAGCAAAGGTGCTCCATCCGAAATCGATCGAACCTGCAATGATGAAGGATATCACGGTCAGAGTGAAGAACACCTTCAATCCGGCCACACCCGGCACCGCTGTCGTCAGGACCGCACATCGGGAGAGGCGGGTTGTGAAAGCGCTCTCGATCATCCGGAAGGTGGCGCTCCTTACCATCGGAGGTGCGCAGATGGCAGGACGCCCCGGTGTTGCGAGGGCGATCTTCTCTGCACTGGCTGAACGTGAGGTGAACGTGATGCTCATCTCGCAGGGGTCATCTGAAGCAAATATCACCCTCGTCATCGATGAGGATCATCTGATGAATGCGATTGAGGGATTGAACGAGATCCAGAAGCGGGGCTATGTCAGGGAGATCACCTTTGACAAGGATATCGTTGTCATCGCAGTTGTTGGTGCAGGAATGGCCGGAACACCCGGAACAAGCGGCAGAATCTTCTCTGCGCTTGGGGAAGCCGGGGTGAATGTGATGATGATCACGCAGGGGTCGTCTGAAGTGAATGTCTCGTTTGTGGTAAAAGAGGGAGAAGGCCAGCGTGCCGTACAGGTGCTCCATGATGAGTACCGGTTATCGGAGGGGTGTAATGAGTAACGCAACATATCGTGAAGCTGGTGTTGATATCGATCTCGAAGCAGATGCGGTGAAGGCACTGATCGGATCGCTCTCGTTTCGCCGTACCGGAGAGTTTGGAATGGTCGGCGATCTCGGCCATTTCGCAGGATTAATCGATTTTGGCCCTTATGTCCTCGCCCTCGCAACCGATGGCGTCGGCACCAAAATGCTCGTTGCCGATGCCCTCTCTGACTGGTCAACGGTCGGGATCGACTGTATCGCGATGAATGTGAACGATCTCTATGTGATGAACCTGGAGCCGGTCGCATTTGTCGATTATATCGCGACCGATTCGCTCGATCCGGCGAAGATGAAGGAGATCGGAAAGGGTTTGAACGAAGGTGCACGCCAGGCGAATATGAATATCGTCGGCGGCGAGACTGCAACCCTCAAAGGGCTTGTGAACGGCCTTGATCTTGCCGGGACCTGTCTTGGTGTTCAGAAACGTGAAGATGTGGTGACCGGATCAGCCGTCTCACCAGGAGATCTGATCGTCGGTATCCCCTCAAACGGGGTTCATTCAAATGGTTTCTCGCTTGCACGAAAGATTACTCTTGAGAACGGCGGATATGGAACAGTTCTCTCAGATGGGAGGACCGTTGGCGAAGCTCTCATTACCCCGACCAGGATCTATGCTGAGGTGCTTGCTGTCTGCGCCGCCTGCACGGTACATGGTATGTGCCATGTCACCGGCGGCGGTCTGCTGAACTTCCTCAGGGTCGGGCCCTATGGCTTCTCCTTTGATGACCCGATGCCGGTTCCCGAGATCTTCTCCTGGCTTGCCGGGAAAGGGAATGTGACCGAAGATGAGCTCTACCGGACTTTTAATATGGGGATGGGATATGCGTTTATCGTCCCCGAAACAAGTGTTGAGACGATCATGGAGATGATCCCCGGTGCCCGTGTCGTCGGTCGCGTCATCGAGAAACGGGGTGTCTGGCTGAAGGGGAGAGAGATCAGATAAACCACACACGTTTTTTATAGTATTCGCTTTCATCAAAAGGTATGAAGATACCTTCTCTCTTCCTTATTGTTCTCCTTCTGGTCGCTGTTGCCGGATGTGTTGCATCAACCCCTCTGGCTGAAGCACCTGTTGCTCCGGCTACCGTCTCCCTCGTTCCTCCGGACTATCTTGAGGAGGCGACGATCACCCTGACGCAGCCTTCTGATCTGGTTGCTCATCCCTATACTGATCGTGACTTTTCACCTGCCACCACCGCATCGATTGCATGGTGGTTGTCACCGGATTTCTATGATACGACGAATATGTTCCGGACATATCTTCGATCGTCTTCCCCGGAGCAGTCTGCCTACCCTGAAGAGCAGCAGATCTTCTTTGGGTTCATCAGGGAGAATCTTGATGATGCTATTGCCGTATCTGTTGTTCCAGATGAGATCATACTTTTCCGGGGCATATCACCTGGTTTTGCGAACAATGTCCTCTCACATGCAGCATATATCGAGGACGCATTTGGATCGACATCATATGATATTACCATTCCTCTTGTGACATATGGAGTCCGGGGAGATGATGGGTACAAGAATGTCCTCCTGATGTCAAGGGCTGCAGGTGATCACCTCCTCTATATCAATGAAGGTGAACGGGAGATCCTTCTTCCCCGAAACCTTTCCTGGCAGGTGGTGAAGGTGGCTGAGATTGGAGAGCTTACGGTCGAATCTGACTTCCTGCTCTTCTCAAACAGAGCATTGCGCGAATCGGTTTCTGATGTGCGTATCATCACCGTTGTTCCGGTGGCGTCATCGTGACGAAAGAGGGGGATCGGCTGAAGCGATCCCGGTTCGTTATTGAGAAGGAGGATATCCGGATCACCGGTCACCGGGAGCCTGATGCCGACGAGGTGAAAGAGGCGGACCGAATCCTCTCAAAGGTGATGCGGAAGAGAGAGAGGTCATAATCTCCCGCATCCTCTTCATAAGAGGCGGGCTTGATACCATACGCCTTTTTCTCTTCTCCCGTTAGAGTACCCACAGTATATACACCCTTCCGGGGTTGGATACACTATGGAAAATAAACAATTTACCGAAGAACGGGATCTCTTCTGCGCCATATATCTCGATTACGAGAACCTCGCAATATCTGCCGAACAGTCATATCCGGCACTGGAAGGTCCCCTCTCCCTTGGACCGATCATCGATTATGCTGCATCACTTGGTGACATCTGCATCAGGAAGGCGTATGCGGACTGGTCGACAGGTGAGTGTGCGGCAGATGTGAAGAAACTCGTCAAGTACGGCTTTGAGATGCGGCATCTCCCACAGACGAGTGCACGCGGAAAGAACGGTGCGGATATGGATATGGCGCTTGATGTGCTTGAGGATATGATCCTGCTCCCTCATATCGGTCTCTTCATCATCGGATCAGGTGATACCGATTTCATCCCATTAATCAGGCGTCTCCGTGCCCGTGGAAAGATGGTCTATGTGATGGGTTTTGACAGCTCTGTCGGGAGCGTCATCAAAGAGAACTGTACAAAATATCAGTCGCTTGATGAGCTCCTTTGCCTGAGTCCAACTGCCGCAGGCAGTGATCCCGTCTCGGACGATGATTCGGCTATCATCGAAGAGGACCGGATTGCAGCCCGGGACCTTGTGATCAGGTTTGTCAGGACGAGGACAGACGAAGGGCCGGTCTTCCTCTCGGATTTGAAAAATCAGCTCATCCGGATCAACCCGTCCTTCTCTGAGAAGAAACTCGGATTTTCGTCCTTCAAGAAGTTCATCGGGTCGCTTGAGGGGGATGTTGTTCTTGGGATCATCACCGACCGGAGGACCGGACACCCTCTTGTCACATTCAGAGACCTTGATGAGATCGATCCTGTAAAAGTCGATGCGAACAACTGTCTGGCGACCTGTTTAAACTCCCGTCTCCGTTTCATCGGGGACCGTGCTGTTCGTACACGGATATTTGAGCTGATCCTTCTCCTCTTCCAGGATAGGCGGCCCCGGTCAATTCATGAGATGGCAGCAGCCATCTATCCGAAGATTGATCAGTCCGTCTCAAAAGCGACACTCAACCGTGTCCTCTTCGGCCTTGGGGGTGAAGGACGGGTCTTCAGGTACTATCGAAAGGACCCGATGGTGCCGCCGATCGACTCTCCACAGGTCTTAAACGAATCTGTCAGGACAGTAGCTGATATCGAGACGGTCTATCTTGCCTCAGCCAGGGAAGCGGTGAAACGTATCTTCCCTGATATGGACGACGCCGATGTTGAGCGGGTTGTCCGGTGATGAGAGGTTCAAAAGAAGGTGTGGTGTTCCTGCTTAAACAATTCTGTATGAACCTTTTGGAATATGGATGGCAAAACGTGCCCCTTCTCCATAGATCCCCTCTTCGCTGATGGTCATCTGGGTGATCGAGAGGATCTCGCGGGAGAGGAAGAGGCCAAATCCTGTATTTGTATAGTATCCTCTGACGAAGATGGCACTCTTCTTATCCTCCGGAACACCTGATCCGTCATCCTCGCAGAGGAGTGCGATCCCTCCCTCCTCTTCACGGCAGGAGAAGGAGATGCGGGAGATACGGCTGCCGCCATGGCGGATGGCATTCTCGATCAGATTATAAAAGACCCTCTCGATTAAGGGATCGGCATAACATTCCACCTTCGGGAGCTTCTTCTCGATTGCGATCGTCTTCAGGCTGATCTGGGCGGCCGCCCTCTCAACCAGATCAGAGACAGTAAACCATTTGGGCTCTGTAATCCCGACATTCTGGTAATCGCGGGTGAACTCGATCTGCCGCTGGATCGTCTTTGCGCTCGCAAGTGCCTTATCGATATACGCTTCTGTTGCCGGTGTCGCCTCTTCCCGTGCAAATTCGAGGTTGCCAAGGAGTACCGTCACCGAATTTAAGATGTCATGGCGGGTGATGCTTGAGAGGAGGTTCAGCTTGGTATTAGCGAGCCGGATCGCCTGTTCCGCCTTCTTCCAGGGATCGAAGTTGATCACAATCCCGGTGAGGACTGCGGGACTGCCGTCACTCTTCCTCTGTGAGATCATTCCCCGGTCATAATACCAGAGGTATCCCCCGTCTTTTGTTTGCATCCGATATTCTGCTTCATATAATGCCTTCTTCCCGGTGAGATGGTCCCGCATGGCATTCATCGTCTTATCGTGATCCTCGGGATGAATGAGATCGGTGATCTCATAGACGGTGTTTGGGAACTCAGATGGATCATATCCAAGCATCGTTGCCTTCTCAGGGCTGTAATCGACATGGCCGGTCTCAACATCCCATATCCACCATGCAAGGTTTCCTGCAGCAAGTGCACGTTCGATATGATCTGCCTCAAGAAATCCGCCATTTCTCTTTTCAGCCATATAATCCCCTTTAAATAAAATTCTATGATCGATAGTGTTATCTTTTATACATCCAAAGACTCTTTTTAATGTCTTATATCTCGTTTGAAGAGAGGCTGCATCTTTTTGCCCTCTTCACCTCACTTTTTCTTCTGCTTTCCTACTTTGGATTTTTGACCTTCTGTGCTTCTCCTATTTAAAGCCCTCTTCGTCTCCCGTCTCGCTTCCCGTACCCGGACAGTATCTCCCTCTTCAAACCCTCCTCCGAGAAGCTCTGCTGTTGATTCTTTTGTCAGGAGGAGATGAAATGCATTATATTTTTTATGGTGGCGGACCAGCACACGGTCGAGCCTGAGAACCGATCCATAGGTCGCAGATCGAAGGGCGGTATTCTTCTCACTCTGGTGATATGCAGGGAGGGCGGCATAGGCTTCCAGTTTTCCGGTTCCATCACAGATCCGGTAGAGGAACGTTCCTGAATCCCCGATATTTCCTGAGATCTTTGATGCAATGATATTGATCTTTTTCCCTTCATGGAGCGGGAGGCGGGAGATCCGCTCTGCTTTTGCACCAGGTGGCACCCGGTACCCGATCTTTGATCTGCTGTCCCTTCTATGGATCGCATATGATGCTTTGATATCGGTATTATGGAACCGGTATGGCTCATCCGTCTCTGCAACCGCATTCATCAGGCGTGTCGGTGAGACCTCGGGGAGTGCAACAAAACTCCAGCACCGTTCGACCGTACAGGGTACTCCTCTGATATCATTGCAGGGGGCATATATCGGGAGACCACGCTCCTTCAGGCGGCGGGAGAGGATGCGAAGCTCTGTTGCATTGGTGAGATCAGCCGGTTCACAGATAAGGATCGTCCCGTCTTCCCTGAGGTGTTTTGAAAGCCTCATGACCGTCTCCTCGCGGATGTTTTGATCCTGGATCTCGTTTAAGACATTGGCACAGACTATCAGATCATATGGCCCTTCAGGGAGTTTTGAGTTCGGATCAGTGATGTCAAGGGTATGGGGGGGGAGGATGGTGCAGGCGCTGTCCTTCCCGGCGAACGGTTCAGCAATGAGCCTGTATGCCTCGATGAACTCAGGAGCCTGTTCGATCGTATGAATAGTTGCCTCGCATCCCGGCATCTCTGACAAGAGCGAGTGAAGCGCAAGTGTAACCGTTCCCGGTCCGCATCCGACATCAAGGACCACCATCCTCCCGGGTAATAATCCGTCCTTCATCAGCTCCCTGATGAGATGACGCATCTGGATGAAGTATGTCGGGAACTGATAGGCAAGATACGCAAAAATGCTGTATGCGGTCTTATATCGAATGACACGGTCATCGCCTTCCTTCCAGTATGTCTCCTTCTGACCGATGATCGCCTCCCGTATCCGGTCAAGGGTGAGTGGGTCTTTCCATGATTTTCCGGTCTTGGTCCTGATATATGCCTCGATTGCCGTCTGGATCTCCGGATCAACCTTTCGTCCGGATGGGGCATCTGCCGGGATACAGGGGGGACGTCGTCTCCATTGGACGATCAGATCCCCCTCCCCTTTTACCACCTCGCATCCACAGTCAGAGAGGAGTGGCAGGATCACCTCAAGCACTCTCTCCTGTTCCAGGGAATCGTTTATACCTTCCTGAAACTCTGAAAGGGCGAATATAGGCCGCTCCCGTGTCCAGCGGATGAACTTCGTCTGCACTGTCTCGTCCGTCATCAGATCCTCTGTAGTAATCAGAGTCCACGGGTGATGAAACCGCCGCCTCCCTCTGATACCGGCATACTAATAACTATGTGTTCTAAACCAATCTCTATGAACTACTTGAGTAAAAACCTGATAATCTACTCTTGTCTGCTGATTCTTGCATTTATGTGCATTCCGGTGGCGGCAAGTGCCGTTTCGGCAGGTGAGTATTATAATCAGGGATTGGATCTCGCAAGTCAGGGGCATTATTCCGAAGCGATCGCTTCATTTGACAGGGCAATTGAGCTTAACCCTGATCACTTCCTGGCATGGACTGCCAAAGGTGTTGCCCAGAATGAGCTTGGCCAGTACAATGAGGCTGTTTTATCTTTTGATAAGTCAATTCAGATTCAACCGGATTACTATCTGACCTGGGATAACCGGGGGGTTGCACTTGCAAATCTTGGCCGCTATTCCGAGGCGGTAGCCTCATACGATAAGTCAATCTTGCTGGAACCCGGTCATACTCAGGCAAAAGTAAATCGTAACGCTGCACTTGAAAGAATGGGAGGGCAGCCGCAGCAAGAGCAGTCTCCGCTCGTATATGCACTTCCTGGTGTTCTTGCTCTCTATACTCTGGTTATTCTTGGAAAGAGGCGGGGTTGATCTCGTATTGTTCTCCTACCCCCGTATCTTTTTTTGATTGATACGTGTCTGCTGGTTGTGCTCTCTCCCACAATAGCATAAACAGAGAATATTTGCCTTTTTATGTTGTGTTACCACCTCATTTTGGGCATGTTCTCCTGATAATAAACCGGTAACTTCTATTAGGTCATGATTGAAGAACAATATACTGAAAAAATGCTCATACTCTCTTCGGGGGTAACAGGCATACAAGATGAAAATGATGGTTTTGCCATGCACTTTCATATAAATGACAATTGGCTCAGATGATGATACAGACCTCAGATAATTTGAATGGATCTGCAGAAGATCAGGAAATTGTCCTTTCGGTTGTTCTTCCTGCCCTGAATGAGGAGAAGACCATTGAAGTCTGTATCCAG
The DNA here is from genome assembly GCF_030651615.1 of Methanocalculus sp. Classification (GTDB taxonomy): domain Archaea; phylum Halobacteriota; class Methanomicrobia; order Methanomicrobiales; family Methanocorpusculaceae; genus Methanocalculus. The sequence goes on along the minus strand of NZ_JAUSCG010000085.1, from coordinate 5,838 downwards.
AAGATTCAGCAGGTCTTCTCTGATCGGGGTATCGCCGGCGAGATCATTGTTTCCGACTCCTCTACTGATAAAACAGCGGAAATAAGCAGGAAACTTGGGGCAATTATCGTCCATCCTGAGAAGAAAGGGTATGGGAACGCGTATCTCGCCGGTCTGGCACTGGCACGGGGGAGATATATTGCCATTGGCGATTCTGATAACACCTATGATTTCCTTGAACTTCCAAAACTTCTTGATGCGCTTGACAAAGAAGGGGCGGATATGGTCATGGGATCCCGACTCAGAGGGGAAATTTTACCGGGTGCAATGCCCTGGCTCCATCAGTATGTCGGAAACCCTCTGCTTACCTGGGTTTTAAACCGTGTTTTTCATATCGGGATATCTGACGCGCACTCGGGTTTTCGGATCATACGGAAGGATGCACTCGATCGCCTGAACCTCAAGACCGGTGGGATGGAATTTGCCTCTGAGATGATCATTGAGGCAGCTCAGACGGGTCTCACAATAACAGAAGTGCCGATTCACTATTATCCCAGGGTTGCCCCGTCAAAACTGGAGAGCTTCTCGGATGGATGGCGGCATGTCAGGTTTATGCTTTTTTATCGTCCAGGTCCGTTCCTTGCAGTGCCCGGTCTCTTGTTTGCAATATTCGGTATTTCGATGATGATTTTTTTCTTTGCCAAAGGCGATATCGAGACATCCTATCTCCACTCTTTCATTCTGGCATCTCTTGCCTTCATCGGGGGTGTGCAGACGATGTTGATGGGGATTGTTATCTGGGTATATTCTGCCCTCTATGGGTATAGTGAACGGAGTGGTTTTATTGAGAGATTCCTGGATTATCATACACTGGAGCGGGGTTTTATTATTGGAGGTGTATTTATCCTTGGAGGACTTATCATCGGCTTTGATATCATCAGGCAGTGGGTGGCATCCGGGTACGGACACCTCTTCCAGATTGCAAATGCCGTCTGGTCACTGGCTTTTCTCCTGATTGGGGTGCAGATTGTCTTCTCAACGGTCCTGATAAGCATGATGCTCCTGAACTGCACGAGTGATTGATGGTGAGTGCCTCATTCCGGGGCATGTCACTGCATCAGGATCCCCACATCATTTCTCAATGCTATTTCCGTCCAGAAGCTATTTATTTAATCAAAATCCATCCTTTATTGTGATTTCAGTTTCCCGATAAACTTTATATGCAAGGGAAATTGGAGAAGCTGAAACGTCTTTCATAGAGCATACTATTCCAGAAACATTGGAGGTAAACAATTATGACAAATGGCATTGAAACAGACGAGACCCAAATCAATGAAGAGACCAGATACAGTGTAGAAACTAACAATTTGCCGATGAATATTAAAGACGGGAAGATTAAGGTTGGAGCCCAGTCATCCCCAAAGAATCTTGCCGGTCTTCTGGTAGCAGTGATCAAAGAGCGTGGAAAGGCCGAACTTCAGACGATCGGTGCATCATCACAGAACCAGGCTATCAAAGCAATAGCAATCGCTCGTGGTATCGTCGCCCCGAACGGACGCGATCTCATCTGCAGCCCTTCATTCATCGATATTGATATCAATGGAGAAGACAGGACCGGTATCCGGCTGGTTGTTGAGTTCAGGCCTGAATAGGCAATTCCAAAAACCGGTTAAAAAAGCCGGTAATAAATTTCTTTTTACATTATCATGCTGCTTCTTCTTTGCTTTGTTCTTTGAGGCTACCCCCCCACAAACCTGACAATCATTACAGAGTCAACTACCCACGACTAAAGTCGTGGGCTTGCCCTTCCATCTTCCTGATCTCTTGGGTTCAGGACGGAGTGCGATAGGCTGGTTGACATCAGCCCTTGATGCGATGTTTTTTGCGGCGTTGATATCGGCGTTTTCAGCATGTCCGCAGTCGATACAGAAAAAATCCGATTGAGTTTTTCGGTTTTCCTTACTTGTATACCCGCAATGAGAACATTGTTGAGACGTATACTGTGGATCTACAAGATATACCGGGATACCCACCATATGCGCTTTATACCGGATATACATCGCAATTTCATAGAACGCCCATTTACCGATTGCTGAGGTTAAGGCTTTATAACCGGGAACCCGATCTCTGATACCCGTTAGATCCTCTAACGCGATACCGGATTGGGTGTCTTTAGCTTCAGCAACAATCTGTTTACTGATACAGTGGTTTGTATCATTTTTGAATCGGCGCTCTTTCTTACTGATTTTCTTTAAGTGTTTTTTTGCATTCCATGTACCAACGGATTGGAATATTCCTTTGATACGAGTGTATTTTTCTCTGGATTCAGTGCATTTCTTACCGGAGAAGATTTCACCTGTTGAAGTGGTTGCAATATTGACTATACCGAGATCGACTCCGATGATCTCTTTGGGTTGGATCTGGGGTTCTTCAGGAACATCAACCACAATAAGAAGATAAAATTGGTTTTTTATAAGGACGAGATCAGCCTGTCCTCTGACTCGTTTCAGGTCGAGAGGTTGGGATCTGCCAAATGACATTGATATCTTTTCTCTTCCTTCAAGTGTTAGGATTGAACACGCGTCAAGAGTTTTTATCGTCAGGATACGTTGATCGTAGATGATTGCACCATGGGGTTTAAATTCATGGTAACAGGATCGATCCGCAAGATAACTTTCAGATACTTTTCCGACAAGGCGGACGGTCATCTGAGCTGACAACCCGAACTGGCTGCGGATGTCATAATAGAGGTTTTTTTGGATTGTAACTTTATCAAAAACCTTGTTTCTCCAGGCAAATTCTGAAACGTAGTTACATGCTTCATTGAACCGCTCCATTGTACGGAGAAGTTTTAGGTGTTGATCCTTTGTTGGGTGGAGTTTCGTCTTCACCGTTAGAAGCATTAAATAGATGTCATTATTCAATATATTTAATGATATTTATGTCGGCATTCCTCCCAAGACTAAAGTCATGGGCTTCCTGCCTGTTTGATCGTGAAAGCGGGAAGACAGAGGTGCTGAAAGGGGGAGGTATTCCCCGGTTTCAGCAGAGTGCCGGGACGGTGTCTGCCCAGTCCTCGACGGTATCACGGATGAGATCGTCCTGGTAGCTCGAAAGCCGGACGGTCTTTCTGGTGAAGGTGAGGGTATAGGTCTCCCCGTTCTCGTCATGGCACTTCAGTGCACATGAGTAGGTGTCCTTTCCGGCATCCCGGATCGGTGTGCCCCCGACTGCTGCGGTGAGTGCTGCGTCTGCCATGAGAGCAGTTGCAGCGGCATTCATCCCGGAGATGGTCTGGGCGGTGACAGATGCTGCTCCGATCCGTGCACCATCCGAATTGACGTACACGATCCTTGCGGTATACTGTTCACGTCCCCGGACAACTCCCAGGACGGTCTCCCCGGCCTGTTCATAACTGACACAGTCGAAGGGGTTGTTTTCGATGATATCTGCGACCACGCTGTTGAATGCCGTGGTGTCGATAAACGGCACCGGAAGAGTCCTAAGTGACGTCTTTGTGTTGCTCTTTTCGATAAAGTCTGTTGCCATTGTTCTGGCTCCTGCCGGGCATACGATGCCTCGACATTACCTATGTTGGCACCGGGGTATGATGGGGATGAGCCGTGTGTGCGGGGTGTGAGTGTTTTTTGGAAGATGGAATGAGCGTATTTTTCTTTGACAATGTGGTGTTTTGATGAGGTGTGGAAGTGGGCAGTGGATATTCTCTCTTGACCCTGCGGGGTGTGAGTGTTTTTTCTCATCCCAGAAGAGCCTTCTAAAAAAAAAAGGTAAGGTACTCCCCTCGAGTATGATCTTTCATAATAGTATTATTCTTCATACTCCGGGTGAAATATCCAAAAGATCGAAACACATTCACCCCGCACCCCTCTCCCTTATAGGAACGAAGAATGAAACAATGTATCAGGAGAGCACGGGCTCTCTTTCTCTTTGAATAATAGTATGATATTTCATACTCAGTATGATCTTTTCTGATCTGTCCCCTGGGATATCCCCTGTGAACAAAACACTTTCACCCCGCACACGGCTCCCTTCTTTATCTCTCCACGCCATTTTGATTAGAATGAGACAGCGATTCCTCTTATCTGATCAGACCCTCTTTAAAAATCCCGATATCCTTGAGTTCGATTATATGCCTGATCAGATCTCTTTCCGGGAGATGCAGCTTGCAGACCTTGCCTTCCGGATCAGGCCCGGCATGGCCGGTATGAGACCGGTCAATATCCTCTGCCGTGGCCTGCCGGGTACCGGGAAGACGACCTGTATCCACCACCTCTTCTCAGAGATCGAGGAGGCGACAAAACGGCTCGTCCCGGTGTATGTGAACTGCCAGAACGATCGGACGAAGTATTCGGTCTATTCCCGGATCTATTCAAAGCTCCTCGGCCATGCTCCACCAAGGACCGGTGTCGCGGTGAGTCGGCTGATGGATGCGATTGCGAAGGTGATGGTCGAGCGGGATATCGTGCTCCTGATCTGCCTTGATGATCTCCATTACCTGATGTATGAGGATGTCCTCAATTCTGTCCTCTACTCCCTCCTCAGGATGTACCTCGACTATCCCGGCTGCCGTGTCAGTGTCATCATGTGCGAGAGTGATCTGGATCTTGATCTCTCCCGTGCAGTCGACGGGAGCGTCTCTTCGAGCCTCTGTGCAGAAGAGGTCTCCTTTCCCCCGTATTCGGGAGACGAGATACGTGCAATTCTGAAGGACCGGATGCGTGAGGCGATCTGGCCCGGTGTGATCTCTGCCGAGATGCTGGATCTGATTGTTCTTCAGACGCAGAAGGCGGCTGATCTCCGGGTCGGACTCGATCTTCTGAAGAGGTCTGTTCTGAAGGCTGAATGGGCGGCCCGTTCAACTGTTGTCAGGGAGGATATTGTCTATGCGTATGGGGATGCAAGTCTGGTCAGGCTGAGGGAGACGGTCCGGGTTCTCTCGGATAAGGAGCGGTGTATCCTCCGGATCATCGCGGATCTCAGGAGCTATCCGGTGGTCACCTCAGGGATGGTCTTTGCCAGGGTGCAGGATCTGGGTGGTGTCTGCTATACCTCCTTTTATGAGCGGGTGAAGACGCTCGAAAAGCTCGGGCTCGTTCAGCTCACGGTCCGGCAGGCGAAGGGGAGGACGAGCGAGATCCGGCTGAGGTACGAGGCTGAGGAGGTGGAGAAGGTGTGTGGGGGGAAGAAGAAGGGGTGAATGGGGTGGGTGATGTGGGAAAAACGCTCAGGATGCCCACAAGGGCAACAGGCATACATGATGAAAATGATGGGTGTTCCCATGCATTTTCATATAAATGGGGTGTGGGGGAGTCGGGAATCGATCTACATCCGAATACGTATCAAAAAAGTTGTCCCCACGGGTGTGGGGAACTTGGTAGCGCTTCAATGGAGCTACGCCTTTTCAGGAGGGTCATCCCCACGAGTGTGGGGAACTCCTCCGGTGATTAGGACACAGGGAGATCTCAGTCGGTTCATCCCCACGGGTGTGGGGAACTCGGCTAATGCCGGTGGGTATTACACGGGTGAGGCGGTTCATCCCCACGGGTGTGGGGAACTCTCGATGCCGATCTGGGTGCCAGCCTCGACCGCCGGTTCATCCCCACGGGTGTGGGGAACTCACTCCTATCCTCCGTAATACCTGAGCCTCGGTCGGTTCATCCCCACGGGTGTGGGGAACTCTTGAGTGTTGGCATGAACGTTTCTTTTGTTGACGGTTCATCCCCACGGGTGTGGGGAACTCTCAACGCAGACGTTGCGGGCGACGGGCTCGCTCGGTTCATCCCCACGGGTGTGGGGAACTCGACAGAGGCAACGGGGATCGTTGTTCCGCTCTCGGTT
>NZ_JAUSCG010000048.1 GCF_030651615.1 Methanocalculus sp. | reverse complement strand
TTCAAATCTCACCGACCCCACCTTTTCTTCTGAACTGTTGCTTGCCATTTTATAGATCAACGATCCATACCTATGAGCAAGGCAGGAACTTCTGTTATGTATTCTATAGGTGAAGCTTTAGTTGGCGATGGTGCAGAACTTGCGCACATTGACCTGTTAGTAGGAGATAAAAACGGGCCGGTAGGAACTGCATTTGCAAATGCACTCTCCCAGCTCTCAGCAGGACACACACCACTCCTCGCAGTGATCCGACCAAACCTCCTGACGAAACCCGCAACAGTGATCATTCCGAAGGTGACCCTGAAACGGACCGAGCAGGTGAACGAGATGTTTGGGCCTGTGCAGGCAGCTGTTGCAAAGGCAGTTGCAGACAGCCTCGAAGAAGGCCTCTTCAAAGGTATCAATATCGATGATATCGTCATCATCGCAAGCGTCTACCTCTCACCTGATGCAAAAGACTACAACAAGATCTACCGGTTCAACTATGGTGCAATGAAACTCTCGCTCTCACGCGCCTTTGAACAGTTCCCGGATGAAGCAGTGATCCTCCATGAGAAGGACCGTGCAGCACACGGTGTAATGGGCTTCAAGGTCCAGCGCCTCTGGAACCCGCCGTACCTTCAGGTCGCCATGGATCTTGTGGACATGAACCATATGGCACGTGTCCTTACAGAACTGCCGAAGAACGACCATCTGATCATTGAAGCGGGAACACCCCTTATCAAACAGTTCGGCCTCTCAATCATCGGAGAGATCAGGAAACTGAGACCGGACGCATTCATCATCGCAGATCTGAAGACCCTCGACACAGGGAACCTTGAGACCCGGAAGTGTGCAAACGCATCAGCCGATGCAGTCGTCATCTCGGGTCTTGCACCCATATCGACTATCGAGAAGGCGGTTCTTGAAGCGCGGAAGACCGGCCTCTATGCAGTCATCGATATGCACAATGTCGAAAAGCCCGTTGCACTGATCGAGGCGCTCGCAAAGAAGAACGCACTCCCCCATGTCGTCGAGATGCACCGTGCAATCGACGCTGAAGGGAGCGAATATGCCTGGGGCGACATCCCGGCGATCAAAGAAGCAGCAGGCGGGAAGATCCTTGTTGCAACCGCTGGTGGTATCCGTGTGAATGTCGCGAAGAAGGCACTCGCAGCAGGTGCGGACATCCTCGTCGTCGGCCGTGCAATCACCGCAAGCAAGAACATCCAGCATGCGGCAGAAGAGTTCCTGGGAGAGATCGACTCAGAAGAGATCGACCAGTTCCGTATCATGACGGACTTCTAAAATCCTTTTTTTCCACCTACAATCTTTGAATAGAGATTTCCAACAAGGAAGAGATTCAGAAGAGTTTGATAAAAAAGGACACTCACCGGAGTTTAAGAGAAGAGAGGGATGTAATTCCCCCAAAATACCGTATATTACTCTTCTTTATACAATAGTTTCCCTAAAACGTCATGGAATTTTTTAGCTTTTTCATGTGTCAGATACAGCCGGGTTCCTCTTACATGCAATTCTCCATCGCGGATCGTTCCGGGGAGTTCCAAAAAATCAAATAATACATCGTTTTCTGACAAATTGATCAACACATGATTAGAATACCGAACAACATCAATATCCGGGGCTATGGGTTTATTGGGTTGTAAGAACTGGATAAAGGTTAATTTGTGTTGGATCTCTGGTTGTTTCTCTTCTGGTTTTGTGATTTTATTCTCTTCTTCCATTGCCTTCACTCCGAAAAATTTTATACTTCTGCCATTAGTATTATGTTAGATTTTTCAGTTTTATTTTTCTGTGTAGTGAATTGTGTTGATCCAATTGATTCCATATAGACTGGTGTATCTGAAGGTACAGCCGGAATCCAGCGATTAAAACTTTCGTGGTTAGTACTGATCGGGGGCAGGACAACCTCATATAAGGCATCCATTAACTTCAATCCGAATTTAGTCGTTTGATAGTAACTTCGTTCTCTGTTACCAATATCACTCAATAGCTCCACCCTTTTTGTGACGAGACCGCCAGCGACCAACGACTTAAGGATGGTATCGATTGTATTCGGATTTGCACCAAACTGCATTTTGATCTCATTAAAATATTTTTTACCTTCAAGAGTTAACGCGATATAAACAGCCCATTTCTTATCACTATTTAACTCCATTATAGCCTCACGCATTTCAATAGGCACACGGCTAAGATATTTTTTGGTCATTTCTTCATCCATATGCGACCCCTCACCTAAGTTAGGAAATCCTAACTACCAAGAATAGATTGTGAAATTATTTAAAATCACCGGATAAAATATCTGTAATATGAGATATCCCCCCAGTGCAATGCAAAATATCAACCAAAGACTTGCATTGCTAGAATCTTACAAAAAAGAGATTCGAATTGGGATTTTCGGTTCATTTTACAATTCACGGAAAGCTGATCTGGTCCGTTTAAGGGGTTTTTTGCGAGACTGTGGTTACACGCAGACAAGATTGTCTGAAGATCTTGATACCCGTACTGAAGAGGAACGCACAATCGACAACCCAATCAAAAATCGTGAATTAAGTATACGCCTTATTGATGAGAGCGACATACACATTTTTGTTTTGTGTATGAGAGAAGAGTCTGAGCCCATTAACTTAATCCAATCGGCTTCAATGGAATTGGAGCGTGTATGCACCCTTCGTGAGAAGGGTTATCTAACTGCAAATTATGTTGGAGTCTACCTTCAAAACCCATTACGGGACCAGGCTGGAGGTGTTTTCAAAGGGCTTGTCATGAAGATGGAGAATGATTGGGTAATTGAGGATTTTCTAGATATCGAAGATATATTTAAGCCCGCAATGCAGTTCTGTTATGGGTGTGTATGTGACATATATAATTTCTAACATACCAGCGCCACCACCCATTTCACACACCTTCCTGAACACCACAGAATTTGAACCCGAGATTGCTGGAATTAGTCACTCGCACAGTTGCGGGCTTGGTGGAAGATTTTTCGGTCTTGTCTGCTGAATATCACCGACAAACGCGATAATAACTCACCTCAATTCATAAAGAGGGTGTCTGAAATCCGGGATGCCGGTCTCAGAAAATAAGAACTCTATTCCCTCAACAACAAAAAAGCCAAGAGGGGAAATCCCCTTCACTTCACTCTTTAATCTCAACAAGTGTCACATCAAAGATGAGGGTCTTCCCAGCGAGTGGGTGATTTGCATCAAGCATCACCACATCATCGGTGATCTCGGTGATTCCGACTTCAATAACCTGATCTTCTCCAACCTGAACCTGGAACCGGTCTCCGACCTGAGGGGTGACATCGGATGGGAACTGGTCTTTCGGCACCGGGAAGACGATCTCGTCGTTTCGCTCGCCATATGCACGGTCTGCTGTGATCTCAATCCTCCGGGATTCTCCGGCAACCATGCCTTCGACACCCTGATCAAAACCCGGAATGACCTGACCTGCTCCAACTTCAAACTCCAGCGGTTCACGGTCAAGGGACGAGTCAAATACCTCACCATCTTCCAGTGTTCCAGTATAGTGGACTTTGACAAAGTCACCAATTGCTGCTGCTGTCATACCTCAAAACGTAAGGGTCGAGGGTATAAGAAAGATACGGATCTCAGAATCCATGAAGAAGAATAGATAATCTCTGAATGCATTCGTTCCTGTATGGAGAAGAATCCCCTTCAGATACAACAGATAACTGCTCACGACTACACATCCGCCCCATTTGAGATGGTGATCCTCCCACTCGGATCACTTGAAAGCCATGGTGGACATATGCCGCTTGGAACCGATGCCCTCACCGCCGCCATCCTCGCAGAAGAGGTGGCAGCACAGATCCCGGGAGCTGCGGTTCTCCCTGTCGTTCCTTATGGGGTATCCGAACACTATCGTGACTTCCCCTTCACCATCTCACTCCGGTTTGAGACCGAGATTGCGATCATCAAAGACATTCTGGAATCCCTCTACCGTGAGGGGATACGCAGGGTCTTCATCTTAAATGGTCATGACGGAAACATCGCTCCGATCGAAGTCGCAGCACGGAGCGTCAAGGTCGCGCATCCCGATATCAGGATCGTCTCACTCGGTGCATGGTGGGAGACGATCGGCCCCCTCCTCCCTGATGACTTCTTCGAGGTCTGGGGCGGTCTTGGTCATGGTGGTGAAGGAGAGATGTCAATTGGGCTTGCCCTCTTTGAAGAACTCTGTCAGCCCGAACATGCAAAGGGAAGAGTACCAAACCTCCCTGAGATCGGAGAGGTGAAATGGTGCTTCTCAGAAATTACCGATTGTGGAGCAACCGGAGATCCGACAAAAGGGAGCCGCGTGAAGGGACTGATTATGAAGAAGACACTTGTTGACGCAATTGTCGCAATGCTCACCCGATTAAACGAGAAGGACTGGCATTACGAATTATAATCAGGAACAGGGATACCGGGATTTAACAGGATCTCTTCACCACATCCATGAAGCGAGACCGCCCCGAGTGCCCCGATAACGCCCCTTCCGCCTGCCAGATGGATGCCATGCTCTTCTGCCATGGTTTTTGCATCTTCAATAGAGATCCGTTCGCTTCGAACCTGAGCACCATATGATCGGAGTGCAGTCGGGCGCGAGAGACCGACCTTCACGGCAATCCCCCATTCCGGAGATGCCGATTCACCTGCAACAAACGAGACGGCAGCATCGATGATCTCCTGGATCTGGTCCTCTTCTGCAGCAAACTCAATGAGACTACAGGAGTTGCCGGCAGTCTTCTCTTCTATTCCCGGCCAGAGCATCGCGACATGATGTGCAATCGGCATCACACCATCCATCTTACCGAGCCGTTCAAGAAGAGCATACGCGAGGGCGAATGTCGCTCCGTCCCCATCCGAATCGGTATCATCAACTCCGATTGCAACAAGCCGGAGCGCCTTTGTATAGACATCACCCTCAACGATATTTCCTCTCCGGTGCGTCCTGACATCAAGCACACCTTTTGCACGAGACATCATCTCGGTGAGTGAATAGGCAGGCCCTCCAAATGACCGGATCGTCTGGATGATCTGATCACCTTCCCGCCGAATTGAGACGACGCTGACAGCAGGGAGAGGAGATATCCCCACCTCTGCAGGCATACCACCAAGCAAACCCCGTTCTCTGAGAAGGGTACCGTCCCGGCGGACACTGGTGAGTGCACCACCGGCACGCCCATGATGATGTTTACAAAAAGATGCGCATCCGCTGCTCATACATTCATGATAGATCTCGATGAGATTGTCATCACAGGTGGTGAAGATCCGTTTGCAGATCGTCTGTGGGAGCGAACTACGGGCGATATAATGTGCCGGTTCCCTCCCTTTGCCGGGAGAATCAAGGATAATGCATTCATCTTCAATGAGACGATTGATCCAGTCCTGTGCGGTACTTCGTGGTATATCTATTGAATCAGCAATTCCGGAGATGGTAAAATACCCATCTTCCAGTGTGATGCGACGCATCAGGGAGAGAATTTTATTCCGTTTCTCAAGTACCCCGACCATGACAATCCCTGATAGAATTGAGATCAGCGAGGATGGCACTCGCTGTTGGAAGGGAACCTGCACCCCGTCCGATGAAGGTGACATGCCCCGCCAGATCACAACAGACCGATATCGCATTCAGCGTCCCATCGACGACAAGCGGGTGGTCGAGAGAGATGACGCGGGGAGAAACCCGCACCTGATGCTTCTCAGGGATGATCTCACCGATGAGTCGGATCGTTGACCCTTCGCTTTCGGCAAGATTGAGTGCCTCGACAGTGATCTGATCGATTCCGGTGATCTCGACATCCGAGAGTGCAATATTCATTCCCAGAAGTGTGTTTGCCATGATCACCAGTTTGATGGCGGTATCGATCCCTTTGACATCGTACGTCGGATCAGCCTCGGCATACCCGAGATCACGGGCCTCCTGAAGTGCCTGATGATACGTAAGCCCCTCATCCCTCATCCGTGTGAGAATATAGTTGCAGGTCCCGTTCAGGATTCCATGAAGCGACCTGATCCTGTTTCCGGCAAGACCGTGACGAAGCCCGTTCATCACCGGCACCGCACCAGCGACCGTTGCTTCGTACCCGAGTATCACACCTTTCTGATCGGCAAGAGCTTTCAGTTCAGTAAAGGCACAGGCGATCGGACCCTTATTTGAGGTGACGACATGCCTGCCCATACCAAGCACGGTTCTGATCGTCGAAAGGGCAGGCTCACCACCATCCGCATTCGTTGGTGAAACCTCAATAAGGATATCAAACTCCCCGAACCTGAGGATATCTGAGATCCCCAGCCCTTCTGTTCCACAGAGACCGGTCGTCTCCTTTCGTCTGAGCACTTCAGCCGGGTTCAGACCATTTTCGTCCATACATGCAGAACGCGAATCGGCAACCGCAGTCAGGGTGAAATCGGAATCAGATCCCACAAGCACCTGGGCAACCCCCCTGCCGACAGCCCCAAATCCGATGATTGCCACCCTCATTCCACACCCTCCAGAGGTTCGAGAACAAGAATATCCTTCTTCTTTGAGACATCATGCAGGATCGATACCGCCCGGCGCATATCTTCAGGGCAGACGGCCCGGATCGTGATCTTTGCCGTTGAAGGCTCATTTATCGCAGGCATCACCATATGAAGCTCAGACACCTCTGCATACCCGGTCCGGTCGATCTGATCGACGGTATCGCTGATGTCGGTATGCATCAGGTGTCCGATCATGATGAGAGATTGCTTCTGGAGGAGCCGCTCCTTTCCGATCCGGACAACTCCGCAGCCCCGCTCACGAAGAGTAGTAATCAGGGTATCAAGTTTCGTTTCAGCAAGTTCAAGGACAACATCAACCGTGAGTGTATTTTCAGAGGAGTTTGGATCGCGCTGATGGATGATCGTAATGATATTGCCTCCGATATCTGAGATCGGTTTTAATGCGGCGAGGAGTTGTCCCGGAGTATCCTTTAGCTCAAGCTTCATCGAAATCTGCACGTGATCACACCTGATTGTACCAATCGTCTGCTGGGGATAATAATGATTCGGATATCGAAAAAAAGGTTATTTCTTCGATCCCACAGCACCAACGACGATCGGAAGTGAATGTGCGATCTCAGCAAGCAGCTCTCCGGGAAGGCCCATCACCATCTCACCATCTGCAATTCCTGAAAACTTCCGTGAACCATCACAGCCAAGCGAGATATTCGGCTTTCCGCTCATATACACCGTAGCGGTCGCATCTGAACAGACAGACTGAATACCTGACATCTCCGCATGAAACCGTCCTCCAAGACGATAGAGAATACTCTGGGCCATCTTCAGCATCGATTTTGGTTCTGCAACAATCAGGACAACATGAGGCGAGAATGGCGTGGATTCAAGTGGTGAATAGAGTGTTGCATACGTCTCACCGGATGGAAGGTGGGGAACATGCTCTATTGTCCGGCGGCATGCGGCCCAGCTCTCGTATTTACCAAGGGCAAAGTAGAACTCACCGGATTTGAGGGAAGGGGTGCGTTCGCGGAGGCCGAGCGCCCATGCACCACCCATACACTGATGCTTCTCCTTTGTTGCATAGAAGGACTTCCCCTCTTTTCGTGCCAGTGAGACCATCTGGCAGTGCTTCATCTGTTCTGCCACCTCCTCCATACCGGCAGGGATCTGCTTCTCCGACCCGACCAGTTTAATGGCAACAGGGGATCCCAGTAATCCGAGTTCGCTCTTCAACACCGCAGCAATCGCTGCATAATCAAGATCAGATCGCATCTCATCCATAGTATTCACTCTCCATTTTGAGATACAGGACTCTATTCATTCATTCAAAGATAAAACTGATGATCAGAGACGTCTGAGTTTCTGCTCCACTTTTTCAAAGAAGTTCCGCTCAGTCTTGATGAAGAGGGCAGAGTGATCTGATCGGCTGACCGAGATCGATGCAGAAAGCCCAAGGGGTTGGGTCTCAACACCGTCGATCACAAGGTTTGCGGGTTTTCCGCTCTCAAGCCGGATCTCAATTATTCTGTCGGTCGAGATGAGATGGGGGCGTGACGAGAGCATATAGGGTGCTAATGGAACGATCAGCACTCCATCGATCCAGGGATCGATGATCGGCCCACCGGCACTCATCGCATATGCAGTCGATCCGGTCGGTGTTCCGATGATGATCCCATCAGCCCGATACGTCTCGGCGTCGACACCATCAATTAAAATTGAGAACCTGAGCATCTTGGCAGGGCGGGAGGTTACGATGAGTGCCTCGTTTAGAGCATCACCGATATGATCGCCATCGATCTCAAATGCAAGACGCATCCGTCTCTCAACAGAAAAGCCAGGCTGCAATGTGGTGAGGAAAGAGAGGGCATTATCCGGCTCGAGATCGGCGAGAAATCCGACCTCACCCCAGTTAATCCCGATGATCGGGATCTCCCCATTCATCTTTGAGACGGCCCTGAGCACGGTTCCGTCACCGCCGATCGTCACCACCACATCGACATGATCCGCTGCATCCTCAAGAGCAACTCCACCTCTTGTAAGCAGATCCCCGGTATTTTCTTCAAGAAGAGCCGTATGGCCCGCCGTTATGAGATCATCTGCAAGCCTGCCTGCAAATGCGACCGCATCAACGCGGTCAATCCGTGAAACAATGAGGTACCGCATCAGTCACCTGAGATATTCGATCACTTTCCGGTGGATCCCCGCGTTCGTTGCAACAACACATCTTCCAACAGTGACATCATCCGGGAAATGAACCGGACTCCCATCAAGTGATGAGACAAAACCTCCCGCCTCACTGCAGATCAGCATCCCCGCAGCAGCATCAATAATACGCAGTGTTCCTCTGAGATCAACAAAACCGTCGATCCTACCGCATCCGACATAACAGAGTTCAAGGGCAGATGCACCAAGCAACCGCCATCTACGGATCTTCTGGCCGAGCTGCATTGCCCGGTCCGGATCGAACTTCTTCCCATACAGGGAGAGCGCGCTCTCCTCCAGGAGTGAGACAGAAGAGACGGTGATCTGCTCTTCATCCAGATATGCACCACCACCCCTGATCGCATAGAACTCCTCTCCTGAGGCAAGGTCCTTGACAAAACCCTCCTGCATAATACCATCCTCCCCATACGCAATCGAGAGTGCATAGAATGGAATTCCTGCAACCGCATTATAGGTGCCATCGATAGGATCCAGATAAACAGTACCTTTCATCCCTGAAAGAAGAACCAGACCCGCCTCTTCGCTGAGTAAACGGCTGCCAATTCCACTCTCACGCAGATGACTGATGGCACAATTCTCGGCGACCTCATCGATCAGTTCGGTCGGAGTGTGATCGGCACCCATCCTGATCTCCTCCCCCCCCTGCTCTGTGCCGACGAGATCTCTGATCTGATCAGCCAGGTTTAGGGCTATGATTCGGCAGGCATTCAGAAAAGGTGTCTCTTCCATACTACGGTGTCTTTATGTTCTTCGGATTCAATAAATTAATCCTGCGAGAAGGACATTATGAAAGATCAGATAGAAGTTGGGAAACTGAAAGAAGGCCGTTACATGGTGGTCGATGACGAGCCATGTAAAATACAGAGCATCTCCATATCCAAACCGGGTAAACACGGGGCAGCAAAAGCACGGATCGATGCTGTTGGAATTTTTGATGGCGTAAAGCGTTCCGTCGTCTCACCGGTCTCCCAGAAGGTGTACGCACCGATCGTTGAGCGAAAGAGCGCGCAGGTGATCACCATCGCGGCAAATACGGTCCAGTTTATGGATATGAAGGAATTTACAAACTTTGAACTGACCCTCGACGATGCTCAGCTCAAAGAGGTTGAACCAGGAAAGGAAGTCCCGTATATCGAGTCTCTCGGTAAACGGAAGCTCGACATCTGAGTATGCAGCCCTTTTCAAACTCTCTTTTTGCGGATGCCGAAGCATCATATGACGATGCACACTATGTGATATTCGGCGTTCCCTATGACGGCACGACCTCTTACAAATCAGGTACACGCGCCGCTCCACATGCGATACGGGCAATATCCTATAACTTTGAACCCTATATGCCCGATTACGATATCGAACTGACCGACATTCCCTTTACCGACCTTGGAGACCTCTTTCCGGAGGTTGATCCTGCGATGGTGGTAGATCAGGTTGAAGATACCGTCGCTATGATACTCTCCGATGGAAAAGTGCCGGTGATGCTTGGAGGAGAGCATTCGGTTACAATCGGGGCAGTGCGTGCATGTATGCCGAAATGGTATATTGTCTGCGATGCTCACCTTGACTTTCAGGATGAATACCGGGGTTCACACTATAATCATGACTGTGTAACAGCACGGGTTGCAGACCTCGGGATCGAAAATATCATCATCATCGGTGCGCGGAGCGGGTCTAAAGAAGAGTTTGCCAGGGCGCGGGATCATCACCTCTACACATCAGAAGCAGTGCATGATCGCGGTATCAATGTGATCCTCGACGAGGTGAAGTCCCTCATCGGTAGTGATACCATATACCTCTCGATCGATGCGGATGCGATAGACTCGTGCCTGACACCGGGCCTTGGTACACCTGATCCCTTCGGTATCACTCATTGGGATCTCAGGTCCGTCATCAGGGCAGTCGCACCTCAGGCGATCGGATTCGATTATGTCGAGGTCCTCCCAAATGATCAGGAGCAGACCGCGGCAGTCGCCGCCAGAATGGTTCGTGAATTCATCGGGTGCCGTGAGCATTCATTGAAGAGAGGGTAAGAAAAGCCGATCATGAGATTTCTATCTACCATCTTTGCACGACAACACGATAGCAGATGGCATACCATGATCGAATCAAGACCTTTTTATTCTTCAAATACCTTCTAAGAGTGGTGTCTTGTGAGTATACGAGACTGGATTATCCCTAACGATTACATATTTTTTGATATCTTCGAGAAACTCGCAGATACAACCACTGAGGCAGGTCGTCTCCTCGTAGATCTTGTCGAAGACTATACCGATGTCGAAAATAAGGTAAAGGAGATTAAAAAGCTTGAACATCAGGGGGATGCACTTGCCCATAATGCCTATGCTGAGTTGAACAGGAGTTTCATCACTCCGCTTGAACCAGAAGAGATCTCCCGCCTGACAACAGCACTTGACGATATCCTTGATTACATCGACGGAACGGCGCATCAGATGCTGAACTATGGCCTTGATTCGACTGACAAATACATGAAGGAGTTTGCCAAACTGATTTATCTCTCAGCCGCAGAGGTGGCAGTCGCCGTCCGACAGATACGGAAGATAAAGGACCCAAAGATCCTTGAGCAGAAGTGCATCGAGATCAACCGGCTTGAGAATCTGGCCGATGATGTCCTGGCCCATGCAATAAAAGATCTCTTCCGGGGAGATGATGCTATCCGAATCCTTAAGTTCAAGGATATCTATGAGAACCTTGAAATGGCAACCGACAAATGTGAGGATGCAGCAAATGTCCTTGCAGATATAGCAATCCGGCATTCGTGAGCAGGTATGGAGCTCCTAATAATCGCTGGCATCATCCTGGCCCTTCTCTTTAACTTTGTGAATGGGCTCAATGATGCTGCCAACTCAATAGCGACGGTCATTGCGACAAAGGTGCTCACACCACTTCAGGCGGTAGGTCTTGCAGCATTCTTCAATATGGTCGGGCCGCTCCTCTTCACGACTGCTATTGCAAAGACTATAGGAAAAGGGATCGTTGATCCCTCAGTGTTAACCCCTTTTATCCTCGTCACCGGCCTCGTCGGGTCGGTCTTCTGGGTCTTCTTCTGTTCTCATTTTGGCGTTCCGGTCTCAAGCAGCCATTCACTCATCGGAGGGCTGATAGGTGCGGGGATTGGAGCTGCCGGATTCTATGCGGTGGTATGGCCGACATGGGAGACCATCGCCCTCTTCATAGAACTCGGGCTGATGGGTGCTGTGGTGGGAGCTGTACTCTTTGGGACCTTCGCATGCTTTTGCGGAGATAAAAAACCGATCTACTTCGGCCTCGGTGCGATGATCGGGTTTGCGATCACCATCCCTCTCATGATGCTCCTTGGGGTTATTGAGATCAAAGGCATTCTGGCAGTCATCATCTTCATCGTCATATCCCCAACACTCGGCTTCATCTCTGCATATGCCTTTGCAGCATTGATCATGCGGTACCTGAGTCATGCAAGCACCCCACGCAGGATGAACTATTATTTTAGAAAACTCCAGATCGTCTCGGCATCATTTCATGCAATCGGCCATGGAAGTAACGATGCCCAGAATGCAATGGGGATCATCACGGCAATTCTTGTCGCCGGAGGACTCCTCACCGAGTTTGAAGTTCCGCTCTGGGTGATCATCACCTCATGCGGAGCAATATCCCTTGGCACCCTCCTTGGAGGATGGAAAGTTATCGACAAACTGGCGAACCGGATCACACGAATTACACCCTACCAAGGCTTCTCGGCATCGACATCCGGAGGGCTTGTCCTCTCTGCGATGACGATTCTCGGCATCCCGGTCTCAACAACCCATGCGATGAGTGGCGCGATCATGGGTGTTGGGACAACACAAGGGTCAGCAGCTGTGCGTTGGGGTGTCGTCCGGGAGATCATCATCGCCTGGATCATCACCATACCGGCAGCCGCCATCGTCTCTTATATCTTCTTCTCTCTCGCTTCGCTTGTACCGTAATCACAGAGATCACGGATTATGCAGATATCGCATGCAGGTCGTCTGGCATCGCAGACCTCCCTGCCATGCCTGATCAGGACATAGGTGATCTCACCCCAGAGTGCCTGTGGGTAGAGCCGTATCAGGTCCTGTTCTATCTGGTTCGGATCTCGGGATAACGAGAGGCCGATCCTCTGCGAGAGGCGCCGGACATGTGTGTCAACGGCAACACCGGCATTAACCCGAAACGAGTGATGAAGAACGATGTTTGCAGTCTTTCGCCCAACTCCCGGGAGTGAAAGGAGTTCCTCCATCCGATTTGGCACCAGACCGGAGAAGCGCTCAACAATCACCAGGGCAGAACCGATGATGTGGCGCGCCTTGGTATGGTAAAATCCGGTCGGCCTGATGAGCTCCTCCACATCCTCAGGCTCTGCTCCTGCAAGGGCCTCCGGAGAGGGATATCGTTCAAAGAGGAGCGGAGCCACCCGGTTCACCGTCAGATCGGTGGTCTGGGCAGAGAGGATCGTCATCACAAGGCATTCGTACGGATTACTGAACGTGAGAAAATGTGTCTCTGTATGAGGATAGATCGAAAGAAGGCGTGAATATATCAGAAGAGCGGTTTTTGAATCCATCTGAAATGGGGTAGCGCAGATTTGAACTGCGGTCAAAGCGTCCCAAACGCTCTAGGATGGACCAGGCTACCCTACTACCCCGTGACCTTACTAGATTGTGGCTCTATCTAAAAATAGGTATCGTTTTTATCGCCACTCAGAGCGGAAAAACTTTCTCCGGACGCTCTGCAACGAGAGTTCCATTGAAGTTGCCATTCCGGAGCGCAAGCACGATATCTTCGGGTTTTCTTCCATCCATTACAGCAAATGGAATCCTGCTCCGCTCAACAATCTTCGCTGCCACAAGATCGACGATCATATTCGATCCGGCACCCATCCGCTCCTTCATGATGATCCGAATCAGATCCGTCGGGGTGATGGTCGAATACCTCTCTGCGGAGGAGTCTTTTCTTGGATCAGCAGAATATATCGCATCCACCGCTGTTGCATTCACAAGGAGATCTGCTCTCACCTCCTCGGCAAGGACTGCAGATACCGCATCGGTCGTCTGGCCGGGAGTAACCCCACCCATGACAACGATCTTCCCATGCAGGGCAGCCTCTTTCGCCTCACAATAGGATGTGACGACAGAGGGGTATGCCAGGTCGCCGAGTGCTGAGATCAACAGGAATGCATTGATCCGTGTCACCATAATGCCGAGTTCGTCTGCGGTACCTTCATCAATTCCGAGGCTTCGGCATACCGAGATATACCGTCGTGCCTCACCCCCTCCCCCACAGACGCAGAAGACGGAATAGTCCTTCACTATGTCCCGGAGCGCAGATACCCACGCACTGAGATGATGGGACTCAAGTGTGGGTACCAGAACCGATCCGCCGACCGAGATTACTACCTTCTTCATGTTACCTTAAACATTTCATCATGGATCACATATAATGCCGCATTACCGGATGGAGGAAAATACACGTGATACACGAGGATGAGAGAGTCGATGGTTCATTCCAAAATACCAAAGAACGAGGAGAGGTTGCACGATTATGGAGCAGAGAAGATGAAGCGATACGATGCCGCCTCTGCCCTCACGGATGCCTGATCAAAGAGGGGCGCCATGGCATCTGCGGGGTCAGGGAGAACCGGGAAGGGACGCTCATTCCGTTAACCTATGGGAAGATCGTATCCGAAGCTCTCGATCCAATCGAGAAGAAGCCACTCTTCCATTTCATGCCTGGAACGGTCACGTATTCTCTCGGAGGTGTCGGCTGCACCTTCCGGTGCAAACACTGCCAGAACTGGGAGATATCACAGGCAGGCATAACCGATCTTTCACTTCGCCGCCTCGCTCCGGAAGAAGGGGTTCGGCGGGCACTGGATCTGAGTGCAAAGAGCATCACCTGGACCTATAACGAACCTACGATCTGGCATGAATACGCCCTTGATATGGGGATGATTGCACAGAAGCGCTGGCTTAAGACGATCTATGTGACAAACGGGTATATCACCGAAGAAGCCCTGAATGAACTTGCGCCGATGCTATCGGCCTTCAGGGTGGACATCAAGGCGTTCAGCGACGACTTCTATCGATCAGTCTGCGGCGGCCGCCTCCAACCGGTCCTTGATGCAACGGTCCGCGCGCATGAACTCGGGATGCATATCGAGACGGTCACTCTGATCATTCCCGGACAAAACGATGATCCGGGCGAGATCGATTCCATGATCAGGTGGGTGATCGACAATCTCGGCCCGGAAACACCGATGCACTTCACCAGGTACCATCCCGACTACCAGATGAGCGAACCCCCGGCAACACCGATCGGCACCCTTGAAGCAATCTATGAACGGGCTCAGGAACTCGGGCTTCATTACCCATACCTCGGCAACATCCCGGGTTCTCCTTATGAGGATACGAAATGCCCCTCATGCGGTGCAATCCTGATCCGAAGACGGGGGTACCGGGCAGAGATAACCGGTCTTACACAGGATCGCTGTATCAGATGCAGGCAGAAGATACCAATCGTGCTCCCATGAATCCTGAACGAAAATTCCTCGGTGACCGGATGCTCGGTACCCTCACCCGCTACCTCCGGTTCCTCGGGTACGACTGTGAGAGTGCAGACACCCTTCCGTCAGGCAACCCTGGAGAAGATACGATGCTCCTTGCATGGGCAGAGAAGGAGGGGCGAATCCTCCTCACCCGTGACCGGGAACTCGCAGGACGTGCACGGGAGCATGGGATGTATATCAGGGAGAAAGATATCCTCGATCAGGTGAAGATGCTCCGGGAGCATGGACTCATCGATCTGAAGGTCCGCCTGATCCGCTGCTCCCTCTGCAACACACTCCTGAGAGGGGCAACAGATGAGGAGATCAGGGGTACGGATTATGCACCATCTGTTCCGGGAGATTTCATCTATCTCTGGTGCCCAACCTGCAGGCGGCTCTACTGGAATGGCACCCATAGCGAGAGCATTATCAGGAGGATCGATGATCTCAGTCAGCGATCTGAGAATGCCCCCTGATCACGCCAGAACTCATACTCTGATCTCCAGTCATCCTGATGAAATGATACAAGCTCGATCATCCTCTCCCGCATCATCCGGCGTTCCTCCTCCTGACCGGGATACCTCCTCCTCTCCAGGATAGCTGCTGCGAGATCGCCTCCAAGTGCTTCTGCCGCCGGAATCGCAGCATCAATCGCAGCCGGGTCACCCATTATATTCACGCCAAGAGAGCCAACAGTCACTCCGCCAAGCACCCTAATCACGCTGTTCTGATACTCAGCCACCTCTTCTGCATGAGAGCCGCCCGCAGTCGAGATGCTGCAGCCATACGTGCCGGTGAGCCGCTGGCAGTGAATTGCGTCAGCGAGCCGGTCAAAGAAGGTCTTCAGCTGTGCCGTCACCGAGTTGATATACACAGGGGATGAGAAGATGATCCCGTCAGCTGCGAGGAATAAAGAGTACAAGGCTTCAAAATCATCATCCAGAATGCAGG
>NZ_JAUSCG010000041.1 GCF_030651615.1 Methanocalculus sp. | reverse complement strand
TATTCTTGCTCCGACTGCCGGTGGAAAGACCGAATCAGGTTTTATTCCTGCACTGGACGATCTCCTGAAGGCGGGTACAGATGGTGTCGGTATCCTTTACCTCTCCCCGTTAAAAGCGCTGATAAATGATCAGATCGACCGGATTTCTCGTATAGCAGCACCACTTGCACTTCTGGTCTCGGCATGGCATGGAGATATCGGTCGATCTGATCGTGCATGGCGTGAAGGTGAAGCACCTCATATTCTCCTGACGACCCCGGAGTCTCTTGAGGTCCTCCTCACTGATCCGATCAGAAGAGATGATCTCAAAAACCTCCGTTCGGTGATCATCGATGAGGTGCATGCTTTCATCACCACCGATCGTGGCGTGCATCTCCGGTGCCTCCTCGACCGGCTCGACAGAGTGGCAGACCGTCGTGTGAGGCGGATCGGCCTCTCGGCAACCATTGGAAATCCGGACCAGCTTCTTGCATGGCTATCAGATCCCTCCCGGCCACAGTCCCTTGTCAGAGCCCCCTCAAGCCCCTCCGGACGCCGCTTCTCCTTTACACTGGAGTCTGATGAGGATGAACGCATCCGATCGGTTTCAAGGGCTGTTGCAGGGAAGAAGGCACTTGTCTTTGTTGGGAGCAGAACCGGAGCTGAACGAATTCATGCAGGGCTTTCCGGTCGCATCAGTCCGGTCTTTGTTCATCACTCGGCGATCTCATCTGATCTGCGGCATGAAGCCGAGGAGCGGATGGCAGGTCATGGGAGTGCATGCATCATCTGCACGAGTACCCTTGAACTCGGTATCGATATCGGGGGGCTGGATCTTGTCATACAGTTTGGCCCTCCGGATTCGGCTGCATCGTTTCTCCAGCGGCTTGGGAGAACCGGGCGACGCGGTTCACCATCAGAGATGGCCTTCATCCTCGCCTCTGAAGATGATACACTCGTCGCCGCTGCCGCACTAGAGGCTGCACGAGAACATGAGGCTGAATCCCTCTACCCCCCCGCTCTCCCCTGCCATGTCTTTGTACAGCAGCTCTTTCTCCTCCTGAGGGCTGGCAGGGCAGTGGGGAGACGTCCTCTTATCGAAGCAGTCAGGCGACTTACACCATTTGAAGGTATCAGTGAGAGCGACTGCGATCAGATCCTCGATCACCTTCTCGCAAACGGATACCTGGTGATGGATGGCGATCTTGTGGCGATCGGACCGACTGCCGAGCGTGAACTCTCCTGGTCGCACTGGATTGCCCTCTGCTCGGTTATATCCGGGGGAAATGGGTACCGGGCAGTTACACCGGATGGTCAGGTGGTAGGGACGCTCGATCCCTGTTTTATCGAGGTTGCAGCAGTCGAAGGTTTCACCCTTGCTGGTCGCGGATGGCGTGTGATCTCACGTGATGATGCACGCCGTGGTCTCCTCGTGGTTCCATCTGATCGACAGGGCCCCCGACCCTTCTGGACCGGAGGAGGAACTCCCGGCCTCTCCCTTCTCCTTGCACAATCTGTTGGACGAATCGCTGAGCGTGGGGGATCAGATCTCCCACTCCCACAGGAGATCAGGGATGCAATAGCAAAAGCCATCTACTCATGGCCGGAAGGGATCGGACCGGGGCGGGTGACAGTCATCTCTGAACCTCTGGTGGAAGGGACACTAGTCTCGGTCTGGACATTCCTTGGTGATCGGCCGAATGCAACGGTAACCCATCTTCTCAGACATCTGCTGCCGCCCCGATGGCCTGTGCAGTATGATGCCTATGCGGTCTCAGTGACTGTGCCGCCGGGAGAGGATGGGCGGCAGACGGTGTATGATGCCCTCCTGCACTGTTCAACCCTCAAAAAAGAAGATCTTGTGGACTGGATGCCCATTCTGCCTCCGGAAACATGGGCATTTGGGCGACTCCTCCCTGAGGAGATCAGGAGAAAGATGGCAGCAGTTGATATCTTTGCTATTCCCGGAATTCTTGCCGCTCTCAAGGGTCTGAGACCTCTCTGAATCTGGTGATGAACCTGGTGCCTCCTTTCTCTGGTGTGTACCATGAAGATTCCCCCCGTAGCTGCCTGACAAGGGTCATAAGCAGTTCGATTCCGAGTGTTTTGGTATGTGCCGGATCAAAACCCTGGGGAAGCCCGACACCATCATCTTTGACAGAGAGGGTGATGTATCCGCCGGCATCGCGTTCAAGATAGATGGTGATCTTCCCCTTCTCATGCCCGATGAATGCATGTTTTAAGGCGTTTGAGAGGAGTTCGTTGATGATCAGACCTATATGGATGGCGTAATCGATCTCAAGGGGAATACCATCTATTCTGTATTCAATTGATATATCCTGCTCTGGTGCATATGAGTCCACCACCTCGCCAACGAGCTGTCTGATGTACGTCTCTGCATCGATCCTGGCAAGGTTCTCGGATCGGTATAATGTCTCATGGACGAGTGCCATTGAGGTGATCCTGTTTTCGCTCTCACGAAATACCTCCGCAAGCTGGTTGCTTTCGAGGGTAAGTGACTGGAGGTGGAGGAGGGAGGAGATGATCTGCATATTGTTCTTGACACGGTGATGGATCTCTTTGAGGAGTGTATCTTTCTCTTCAAGACTCTCTGAGAGTCGTTGAACCAGTTTCTGCTCTTTTGTAATGTCGATGAGCGAGGCGATCACCTGTTTACTCTCCGGTAACGGTGCAAAGGTTGCACACAACACCCTCTCCCCACCGTCCCCTCCGATGATCGAACAGTCGGAACGTCTGATCGAATAGCTGCCTTTACAATGGCATTCGGAGAGTATACGGGTGATATCCCCTCTCCTCTCATCGGTTATCATCTCAGGAAATGATCGTTGTTTATATTCACCCCCGATGAGCCTGAAGAATCCATCGTTTGCAAGGATGATCCGGTTGTCGGAGTTGATGAGGGCCGTTGGGGTGCTCGTCCCATAGAAGAGCGTCCGGTAGAACTCAACAGATCGTTTGAGCTCCTCTTCCATCCGGATCCTGTCGGTGATATCCCGCATAATGCCTGATATGGCGATGACATTCCCCTCTTCATCAAGGACCGGCGAGATCGAGAGTGAGATCCGAAGCTTCCTCCCTGACTTGTGGATTCTGTTCACCTCCAGCCGCTGTGCTGTCCCTGTCGAGATCACCTCGGTATAATACCGATACGAGATCTTCCTCTCCTCTTTTGGGATCACCAGAGATACGGGCTGCCCGATGATCTCCTCAGCCGCCCATCCATAGATCCGCTCTGCACTCTTGTTCCAGGTAAGAATAAGCCTCTCAGGGCTGATACTGATGATTGCATCATCTGAGGCCTCCACAATTGCGGCAAGCCGCCGTCTCATCTCTTCGGCCCGATGACGTTCACTGGTATCATGAATGACAAGGAGGATTGAAGCAATCT
The DNA here is from genome assembly GCF_030651615.1 of Methanocalculus sp. GTDB lineage: Archaea > Halobacteriota > Methanomicrobia > Methanomicrobiales > Methanocorpusculaceae > Methanocalculus. Next base: position 5,224 of record NZ_JAUSCG010000041.1, on the reverse strand, counting down.
CTCCGATTAGAATCCGGCTGCCTCTGATCTCGCAGGTCTTTACCTCCCCGCTCTCCCCGGGCAGACTGGTCTGATAGGTGAAACGACCTTTCTTCATGATCTTTGAGAGTTTTTCGCAGTCACAGTCAGGAGTGGTATGGCTGATCAGATCGCAGATATTTTCCCCTTCACTCTCCTGAGGGTGAATGCTCAGGAGGTCGGCTGCTGCCGGGTTCATGATCCTGATCCTGCCAGAGAGATCGCAGATGATGATCCCCTCATCGATACTCTCAAAGAGGGTACAATACCGCTCTTCACTCTCCTCCTTCTCCAGAGAGAGTGTTCCGATGATCGTTCCGACGGTGATCATGATGAGGGTGCGGATTCCGGCATCAAGGAGAGCTTCTGGCTCAGGCAGCATGATAAGGTGGATGATGAAGTACAGGGTGGCAAGGAGGGCTCCATAGAGGATGCCGGGGTAATTGAACCGGTAAGCGGCGAGGATGATCGGGATGTAATAGAGGTGGGGATAGACGTTTGTCAGTCCCTCTCTCAGGGAGAGGATGTTGATGAGTAGTGCGAGAATCGAACAGACGCAGATGATCTCGTTCCAGTAATCAGATCGGTTCTCTCCCCCACATCGATTGATGAACGCGTTCACTCACCTGTAAATCTTTTCTGGAGGGCATTATACTCATTGGTACCGGATAACGTCTGAGATGGACAATCTTATCGCTTGCGGATGACTACACTACTTCAGGAGATTCGCCATGCATGATGATCACGAAGAGTACCTGAAGACGATCCTTGAACTCTTCCGGAGAGAACCCCGTGGGTTGAGTATCAGCGATATATCACGGGAGATCGGGTTGAACCGAAACTCGGTCTCAAAGTATGTGAATATGCTCACCATTGCAGGGAAGATCGAGATGAAGGTGGTTGGTCCGGCAAAGGTCTACTTTCTCTCTGAACGCATCCCTGTCTCTGCGATGATCGAATTCTCTTCAGATGGCATCGTTTTACTGGATGACGGCCTCAGAATCGTGAATGCCAACGATCGATATCTCTCCCTCATAAACCGTCCGAAGAACGAGATCGTCGGTGTGTCGATCAAAGACACCGATCTTTTACTCCTCTCATCTGATATATTCATCACTTCCGTTCCACGATATGGTGAGGGGGAGAAGAGGATTGATGATCTCCTCTTCATGGATGGTGGTGAGATTCGGCATTTCAGCATCAAGATCCTCCCTGCAGTCTTTGAGGGTGGCAAAGCAGGATTTGTGGTGATAATCGAGGAGACTACGGAGCGATGGCGAACGGAAGAGACGATCCGATCTGCTTTATCAGAAAAAGCAACTCTCCTCCGCGAACTGCATCTTCGTGTAAAGAATAACCTTCAGCTGATTGCCAGTCTGATAAACCTTCAGATGATGGAGAATAGTGATGATTCCATCTCCCATGCACTCCGTGAGGCACAGAACCGGATACTCTCACTCTCGATCGTCCACGAACTCCTCTATGCACGTGAGGTGATCGGGGTGGTGGATATGGATGATTACCTCTTCCTCCTTGCCGCCGAACTGAAACGCTCGTTTGATCTGCCTGATGGTTCGATCAGCCACTCTGTTCCTGGTGATGGGGTGACCCTCGATACCGATCATGCGATCGCGGTCGGATTAATTGTCAATGAACTCACCACGATCGCAATTGAGGCGGCTCTCCGGGACAACTCCCCCTTCACGGTGGAGATCACTCTTGAAGAGAGGGGTGATGGCCACCATCTTACTGTCCGTTCTCAGTATGGGCATCATACACCGGAAGGTCTTGCGATCACGCTCGTCCGGACCCTGGTGAATAAGGAGCTTGGAGGAGGGTTTGAAATTCTGCCTGATGGATGGGAGGTGGTCTTCTGATGACAACCCATGCAATGCCCCTCCGTTTCTTCATTGTTGAGGATAATGCGATCATCGCCCTCGATCTCACCCGAAGGATCGAAAAACGTGGTCATGTGGTGGTTGGTATAGCAGACTCTGCTGACCCTGCGATTCAGGGTGTTCTTGAGACACTCCCTGATTGTGTGCTGATGGATATCCGGCTTCGGGGGGAGGTGGACGGTATCATGGTGACAGAAGAGATCAACCGGATCTCTCCCCGGCCGGTTGCATACCTGACGGCATATTCGGATGCAGGAATGGTGCAGCGTGCAGCATTAACCAATCCTGTGGCTTTTATCATCAAGCCGGTGAGGGATGCTGACATCCTCAGGCTCATCGCCTCCATTCGGTCAGTCTGAGGCACGCCTGAAGGTGACTGCCATACAGGCCCCCTCGTCGGGATGGCCGATCACCCTGTCTTCTATCCTGAAGGTGCCATCGTACCGCTCGACCAGTTTTTTCACGATGAAGAGGCCAAGCCCTGATCCCGAGGCCTTGCTCTTACCCCGATGATGCCGCTCAAGCACCCTTCTCTTGAGAGTGTCGGGGATTCCGGACCCGGTATCTGCGATTCTGATGACGACACTATCATCGATCTCTTCGACTGTGATGAAGATCTCGATGCCGGGTCCTCCATGTTTCACGGCATTTCCGATCAGGTTGGTGAAGACTTCAGATATGAGTTCGTCGGCAAGGACGACTGCTTTTGTCCCTTGATAATGGATCTCCGCCTCTTCATGGTGGTGGATCTCACGCCTGATGATCGGATCAAGAGCAACTTCTGTGAGGTTGCCTATCTGCGCCCGAAGATTGCGGAGTGTATTGACATCAGATATGATCTCTGCATTCTTTGAGAGGCAGTCGAGGATCCGTGTAATATACCCTTCGGTCAACTGATCGCCCGTCTCTTTTAAGATCTCAGAGTATCCCATTGCAACCATCGTTGAGTTGTTGATGTCGTGAACCAGGATATCAACGAAGAGGGAGAGATCCTCGTATGCGAGGGCGAGTTCCTCACGGAGATGGCTCCGCTCGATGAAGGTGCCGATCTGACGGGCAGCTACCTGCATAATCTCCTCATCATCGTCTGAGATGAGTCCCTGAGGTTTATGGAATATCAGTGAGCCGACCCCGGCATCACCTGCAGAATAATTGATTGCGATAGTCCCTTCGCTCTCTGCCGGGGGTATCTTCTCATCAGACGCTCCGATACACCATATCCGTCTCTTCTCTCCTTTCGGTTGCTGAAGAATGACCGCACCAACGGGTGCTTCGATCCCGCCTGCCACCTCGCGGATGACTGCGAGAATGATCTCTTCAAACGGCGCGACACGGGAGGTGATCCCGGCTATTCGGTTTGTCACCGAGAGGTAGCGGAGATGCCGTCTGATCGCCTCGTCCGCCTTCATTCTTCTGGTGATATCGGCATTTACTCCGATGAACCGGTCAGGTCTCCCCTCTCTGTCACAGATGACCCGTCCACGATCCTTCCACCAGCGGATCGATCCATCCTTTGCATATACCCGATAGCTGATCTCAAAGAGGTCTTTGCCATTGAAGTGCCGATCATATGCCGCCTGAATCTGTGTACGATCGTCAGGATGAAGAAGTGATTGCCACCCGGCAATAGTTCGCGGGATCTCCCCTTCGGAGTATCCGAGATACTCATCGATTGGCCCAAACCAGTTGACCGACCCATCTTTGAGATCGATCTCGTACACAAAGTCGCAGGCAGATTCGGCAGCAATCCGAAAACGCTCTTCTGATGCCGCTAATGCCTCTTCTGCACGTTTACCGCCGGTTCTGTTATAGCCTACACAGAGCACCTGGCCCGATTGTCCAACCGGCGTTGCAACCCAGGATGTCCAGACAACATCGCCATTCTGTCTGCGGCAGGCAAACTCGCGCCAGATGATCTCGCCCTTCCCTTCCCGTGCTCTTTGGATCAGTGTTGTAAATGCCTGGCGTGACTCCGGATCAGGAATGAAGAGGTCTTCCGGGGAGGAGTTGAGCATCGCATCCTGTGAATATCCAAAGAATGAGGCACAGAACTGATTTGCGAAGGCAATCGAATCATCAGGGTTCAGAACAATGATGAGATGGATCGCATGGAGGAGTTTCCTGTACGCCTCTTCAGGTGCCCCCTCCACCGCTCCTGCTCCGGCCTCTCTCATGGTGAGGGTTGACCAGCCATTAAAATCCGGGTTCTTCACCGGTCTGGTGATCGCCATGGCGACCCGGATGGTATCTTTGTGGTAGCATGGTACTACCGACTGCCCAATGGGTGGTCTGCCTGATGAGGCTGTATCAATCTCAATATTGTTGCCGAAGAGGAGATGCTTTACGCTCTCCCATCTCATCCCGATGATCTGATCTGCGGCACATCCGGTGAACTCTCCAAATGAGATGTTTGCCATTGCTACCGTCCCGTCCGGATCGAGTACGATCATCGGATCGTCAACCTCATTCAGATAGTGAAAGTATGCTGGTGGGATTCTGGTAGTCCTCCTTGAAAGGGTATGGTATATGCTGGTCTCTCCTCATCAAAAAAGTATGTTCTGTTCTGTTCTGGTACGGAGACTCTTTTCTTCTGCACAAATCCGGTCAAGGGCGATCGCTCTGTATGAGGGATCGATCTCAAAACCGATATAGTCCACTCCAAGGCGAATACAGGCGAGCGCAGTCGATCCGATACCCATGAAGGGGTCGAGGACAAGTGAACACCGTTCAACTCCATGGTCTTTGATACAGAGGGTGGGAAGGCCTATTGGGAAGACTGCCGGATGTGGTCTCCTCTCATTGATCGTCTCGTACGGGATGAACCAGGTGTTCCCCCGGTCACGGAGATCTGATCCCGCCGCCTTCCATCTCCCGATGTTGCTCTTATCCTGATAAGGGACGCCGATTGCCAGTTTATCAAGGGGGACATCACCCTGCTTACTGAAATGGAAGATGAACTCGTGGCAGTCGTTATGAAACCGCTTGCTGTTGATCGGTTTAAAATGTCCAACAGCAATATCTCCGGTGATATTATTGTAGGATCCCATATCGGGGCGTGGAATTGCGATCGATTTGATCCAGTGGATCATATTCTGGAGGTGGTATCCCTTCTTCCGAAACTCTGCTGCAACATCGATTGGGATCCAGGGATCTTTTGGGGTGCCTCCGATGTTTAAGAAGAATGATCCCCGGTCCGAGAGAACCCTGAGTGAGATTTCCGCAACTTCACCCATCCAGTCAAGGTAATCGGAACGGGTGATGGTATCATCATAGGTGGTGTAGCCCTTCCCGATATTGTAAGGAGGTGA